>VRUK01000056.1 GCA_019456195.1 Planctomycetota bacterium
TGTTGCCAGTCCCGAAACAACTATCGCCGATGTTTGCAGCCCGGCGTTCCCGCTGATAGCCGCAATCATCGGAACAAAAGCAACTGCCGCCACATATATCACAGGATTATGGCCTTTGAAAAACATCATGACCAGGGCGGTGATAGCTGTCCCTATGATGCAGGGCAGCAGCCACGTCATTCTCACACGGGCTGCGCGAAAAACCGACGCTGTGTCAAGCTCATCCGCGTCCGTACCTGCCATCGTGTATAAGTCCTCTGCAGCTTCTTCCTCCGCAACCTCGATAATACGGTCGGCGGTGATTCGTCCGACTAACTTATTGTCGTTCTCCAGGACCGGCGCTGCAATCAAATCATTCTTGCTGAATATATTCCGCACTTCCTCCTGGTCCATATCGACAGTAACGTAAATCGTATCAGGATCAACTAAATCACCTATCCTCGTTCCTTCCGACCTGGTCAACAGAAATCTAATTCGAACATCACCAACAAACCTGCCGTTCTTATCCACAACGCAGACTGAAAAGAAATCTTCATCGATCTCAGCAGAACGAATCTTATTGACGGCCTCAGCGACTGTTGCATCCTCAGATACACTTATCACGGCCGTGTCCATAATCCCGCCTGCTGAATCCTCCGAGTAGCTCATCAGCTCTTTAATCTCAGCAGATTCCTCAGCAGAAATGCTTTCGAGCAGTTCAGTCCTTTCTTCTTCGGGAAGTTCCGAAAGAATGTCCGCCGCATCGTCAGGATCAAGTTCACTGACAATACTTTTTAGTTCCTCCTTTTTCAGCAGCTCGAAAAGCTCAGATCTGGTCGCCTCATCGACTTTTTCCAGAACCTCTGCCGAAGTCGGCTTGTCCATAGCATCGAAGATGGTACGTCTTTGCTCATTATCCACAAGTTCCACGACTTCTGCTATGTCACTGCTTCTCTGATTGCTGAGCAGCTCCTTCAACGCCGATTTATCTTCAGATTCAAGGAAGGGTTCGATTTGATGCACTAAATGTTTTTGTCCATCTGCCATTAAACCTCTTTAGTTGTTCCTGTTTCGTTCAAAACGCGATTCACGAATTCACCCTCCTGCGGCATAAAATAACGCAATTTCTTTTACTAAGCAACAATTTTACACAATCTAATCAGTTTTATTAAGCTTTGCGTTATCAGGAACATCAGGCCGAAAAGGCGGTGCCTTTGATGCTGAATATTGTTGGAATGATTAATCAGGTGGTTGGTGCTTTGTCTAAGGCGTATGCTATTCGCTGGTATCGAGGATTGTCATAAACGCTTCCTGCGGTATCTGGACGTTACCAACGCTTTTCATCCGCCTTTTTCCTTCTTTTTGCTTTTTAAGCAGCTTCATCTTACGCGTTACATCACCGCCATACAACTTTTGAGTGACATCTTTGCGAAAGCCTTTGATGGTTTCTCTTGCGATGATTTTGCCGCCGATAGCAACCTGCAAAGGTATTTCAAACTGATGCCGGGGTATAGCTCTTCGCAGCTTTATTATCAGTTTGCGGCCGCGTGCCTCTGCTTTACTGCGATGGACAATCAAACTCAGGGCATCTACTGCAACCTTGTTTACAAGAATATCAATCTTAACGAGGTCGCTGGTCTGGAAGCCTGTAAACTCGTAATCCATCGTTGCATAGCCTCTGCTGATACCTTTGAGAAGATCATAAAAATCATATACGATTTCGGCAAGAGGGGCTTTATACTCAAGCATAACCCTGGTCGTGCTCAGATAATCCGTCTTTAAGAGCCTGCACCGCCTCGATTCGGCAAGTTTCATAATCGCCCCGATTGTATCTGTCGCGGTTATAATCTCAAGGCGAACAAAAGGTTCGCGAAGCTCTTCGATGTGGCTCGGATCAGGCAGTTGACCGGGCGATTCTATCCTCTTAATGACATCGTCCATTGTCAGTATCTCGTAACTGACCGTCGGAGCGGTCTGAATAACCTCTATATCATTCTCGCGCTCCAGCCGTTCCTGTACTATCTCCATATGCAGCAGACCAAGGAAACCGCACCGGAAACCAAAGCCAAGTGCTGGTGAATTCTGCGGGCTGAATGAGAAACTGGCATCATTAAGAGTAAGCTTGTCAAAAGCGTCCCTCAGCTTTGAATAATCCGTATTATTACCCGGATAAAAATCTGAAAATACCATCTGCATCGGTGCTATATAACCGGGTAAAGGTTTTGAGGCTGGTTCGGTATAATCTGTAATTGTGTCTCCTATTGTCACATCAGCCAGCTCGCGAATATTTGCGATAAGATAACCGACCTCTCCAGTGCCGAGCCTGTCAACCGCATTCATCTCAGGTTTAAATTTGCCCAGTTCGGTAATAGTATAAATTTTGTCGCTGCGCATAAAGCGGACCTTTTGCTTTATATTCAGGCAGCCGGCAAAAACTCTGACATAACATATCACGCCCCTGTACTGGTCACAGTGACTGTCAAAGATTAATGCTGCGGTTGGCTTATCGCTTTTATCTTCCGGAGCAGGAAGAAATGTCACAATTGCCTCGAGAAGTTCCTCAACTCCCAGTCCGCTCTTTGCGCTTATCTTGAAACACTCATTGGCACCGATGCCGAAAACATATTCGATCTCTTCGGCAACCCGGTCGGGGTCCGCTGCGGGTAAATCAACCTTATTGATTACGCTTAAAAGTTCAACATTGTTTTCAACCGCCAGATAAGCGTTAGCCACGGTCTGTGCCTCAACGCCCTGACTGGCATCGACCACGAGTAAAGCACCCTCGCAAGCGGCCAGTGCCCGTGAAACCTCATAATGAAAATCAACATGCCCCGGGGTATCAATCAGGTTCAGCATATATGTTTTGCCCTGATGTTGGTAATTCATCGTTACTGCTGAAGCTTTGATGGTTATTCCCCGTTCGCGCTCGAGATCCATATTATCAAGAAGCTGATCTTGCTTTTGACGAGCGGTAATCGTACCGGTCAGCTCAAGCATACGATCCGCCAGAGTGCTCTTGCCGTGATCAATATGCGCTATAATCGAAAAATTTCGTATATGTTCCGTACTCATTTCGTATGTCTTCAAATGTTATCGGGACCTGAATTTATATAAAACAATACCTTGCCCTGGCAGATATAATATTAAGAGATTGCACGACTGTGTCGCCGCCTGTCTGTTTCTTTTAACAGCCTTTTGCGTATTCGAATCGAAGATGGACAAATCTCGACAAGCTCATCTTCCTGAAGATACTCCATCACAGCCTCAAGACTCATCTTTCTTGCGGGCCTTACCCTGGCGGCATCGTCTTTGCCCGACGACCTAACGTTGGTAAGCTGCTTGTTTCTTACGACGTTAACAGGTATGTCCTTATCCTTGCAGTGTTCCCCGACTACTTGTCCTTCATATACTTTTTCTCCGGGCTCGACAAAAAATATACCCCGGTCGTATAAGGCGTCAAGCGCATAAGCGGTAACTTGTCCTGTTGTGGTTGCAATCATAACGCCGGCTTTTCGCTGAGGTATTGCTCCCCTCATCAGTTCGTATCTTTCAAACGTATGATGCATAATCGCTCTACCCTGTGTCGCATTCATCATCCTGGCGTTAAGACCGAACAGTCCCCGCGATGGTATGAAAAATTCCATATGAATAAAATCACCTGCACCACTTTTGGAATCTATTTTAATTATTTCACTTCGCCTGTCACCCAAAAGACTCATTACGGAATTCTGGCAGTCCAGTGGACAATCCACAGCGAGTAATTCTATCGGTTCATGACGCCTGTCATCGACTATTCTCAAAATTACGTTCGGCTTACCCACACAAACCTCATACCCTTCACGCCGCATATTTTCCAGCAAAATCCCAAGATGCATCAGCCCTCTGCCCGAAACATTGAATTCTTCCGGACTCTGCCCGGCTTCCACCCTTAATGCAACGTTCTGCTGAAGCTCCTTTTCAAGTCTATCACCAATCTGCCTGCTCGTTACGTATTTGCCGTCTCTGCCCGCGAATGGCCCGTCGTTAACCCTGAATGTCATTGACATAGTCGGCTCATCAACAGGGATAACCGCAAGCCTCGAAGGTTTATCCGCACAGGCAATCGTGTAACCAATCTCAACAGGATTAAGCCCTGATATCGCACATATATCGCCGGCCTGAACTTGTGAAACCTGCTTTCGGCCAAGCCCGTGAAACTGATGAATCTGCATAACTTTTTGCTGAGTATGCAGACCTTCTGAGTCGATGACAGTAACTTTCTGGCCTTCACTTAGCTGGCCTGCAAAAATCCTGCCTATTGCTATACGTCCGACATAATCCGAATATTCCTGATTGGTCACCAGTATTTGCAGAGGAGCATCATGGATAATCTTCGGCGAGGGAACATTATTTATTATGGCGTCAAATATCACCTGCATATTGTCGGTTTTCTTCTCGAGGTCCGTCGTCGCCCACCCGTCTCTTGCCGATGCATATATCAAAGGAAAATCAAGAGCTTTATCATTGGCCCCAAGCTGAACAAGCAAATCGAATACTTCATTCACAACATCATCAGGCCTGCTGTTTGGCCGGTCAATCTTGTTGATAACAATTATGGGCCGAAGCTTATGCTCAAGCGCCTTGGTCAGTACAAACCTTGTCTGGGGCATAGGACCTTCGAAGGCGTCAACCAAAAGCAGCACGCCGTCTGCCATTTTCAAAACACGTTCAACCTCTCCACCAAAATCAGCATGTCCCGGCGTGTCGATTATATTAATTTTATATTCGTTACCTTCACAGTCCGTATAATTAATCGAGCAGTTTTTACTTAAAATTGTTATGCCCCGCTCCTTTTCCAGCGGATTCGAATCCATAATCAATCCATGCTCGCCGCCGGCCAGTTTATCAAGATCCTCCTGCCGAAACATACCCGACTGGTACAGGAGCTGGTCAACAAGCGTCGTCTTGCCATGGTCAACATGGGCAATTATTGCTACATTACGAATATAGTCTGAATACATAAAAAACTCTCAAAAGGGAATAGTAGGGATTACTGAACTATCCAGTACTTGGTTTAATCATTGCTGTCGAAAAGGCTATTCTACATTATTAATTCTCGATGTCAATGCAAAACCGCTGCTAATTTAATAAATGAAAAAGGGGCCTATACCGAGTAGGTATAGGCCCCGAATTGACGCGAATCTGTGAAATTAATCACAAAATCAATTTCACGCTGAATCCCGGTTTAAGGTGCAGGCCGATACAATCTGATATCATCGAAATACATCGTACCTGTACCTCCGGCCAGTGGATTGCTCTTGTTGCCAAGACCAAGACTAATAGTATTGACATTGGAAAGATTCACTCCCTGGTCTGCAAACACCTGCAGGTCGATAGTCCATTGGGTCCAGGTATCTATCTGTGATGCTGTCAGATTACTATGAGTTACTACTGCGTTGCCGTTGAGAGCAACATACAAAGGCACGACAGCATTGGCCGCTTCGCCTCTGAACCAAATCGTCAGTGCTCCGACGCCTTCCTCTGTCCAGTTTCGCTGGTCGACCAATGTCAAAGTCGCCTCAGATATCCCAACACCATTGTCATAGAAAAGCGGCATTGCCTGCCTGCCACTGTGAACGATACTTTGTTCGGCAAATGGAGGACTGGCATAACCAACGACAGAACCGTTGATTGCAGGGTTGTCGAATCCGTCTAACCACGTATAAAATATCCTCTTGCTATCGAGGTCATCGGGATTAAGGTCATTGTAGCTCTCGAAGTCGTCCACGATAAGATAATCAGCTACCGAAAAGCTCCAGGTAGGACCTGCGCTGATAGACCCGTCGTTATTGTTCTCATCAACTCGCCAGTAGTACGGTCCGCCGCCCCATTCAATGCTGCTTGCAGGTAGAGTATAGCTGTTGGTACCCTGTCGGCCTTGGTATATGCCTGTCGCATCAGATGCATCGGCATTACTTACTGCTGCTTTATCAGTTCCGAAATACACATCATGCTCAGCAGCCTCATCTCCCGCAGACCAGCTAATGGGTTTACTCGCCTCTTTGATACCCACTGTTGATTTATTATTCGGTTTCGGATTCCAGGCGACTAATGGGTCACCTCTCATAAGCTCCTTAACTTGATTAGCCGTTAGTGAAGCATTATAGAAGCGGACATCGTCCACCATGCCAACATAAAAGTCACTTGGGTTGGTGTCCCATTCCTGTCCTATTGACCACCGATTTACCCCGTCCAAAGTAAAGGCGGCTAAGTACGTGCCAACCTCAACTCCATCGACGTATATAGTTCCTCTTGAACCCTTCCTGACATACGTTATCATGTGCCACTGGTTGTCATTGACAGCAGGGGGGAACTCGGTGTCGCCGCCGTCATTCACATAGGGATTCCCACCGTCAATGCCGAACATGAGTGGGTGACTGCCGCCGCTGTTAGCTGCGAACACGTTTCCCTCCCCCCCTTGTATGGTTTTGATCCATGCACTTAGGGTAATATTAGTGCTTGTTATGTCGTCAGCTACACCATCAATTGCGACATAATCGTCCCCATCCAAATCCAGCGCACCGCCTATGGCACCTTCCACCCACTCCGGGTCGCCTCCGAACTTACCTTCATTGCCGTAACCGGAAAAATCAAGGGCTGTATCGCCGCTGCCTTCGTCAAATGTCCACCAGCCGATAAGGTTCGGATCGGTAATGGTTATGATCGGTAAGGTTTTGAAACTCCAGACATCGCCTTTATGCGTAGCGGGAGGATCGAACTCATCTATCCGCCAGTAGTAAGTTGTGTCCCTTTCGAGTGTGCCGGGGGTATAGGTTGCAGCAGCCTGTGCAAGCCCTCCGGCGGCATTATTCACATCATCAAAATTATCGCCGAAATATACAGTGTGCAATTTCGAACCAAAACCTCCTGTCCAGCTGAGCTGCACATCAGGGTCAATGTGCTTGCCGCCATCAGGAGGGCTGGGGTTGTAGGCTGTCTTTGAGGGAACCATGAAGCTCCAGACGGGACCCGTGTATTTCGTAGTACCATCGGCCTCTACCTCATCAATGCGCCAGTAATATGTTGTGCCCGGTACAAGACCCTCCGGAAAAGGCATACCGGGAAAGCCGGCAATAAACATCGCCGAGGCCTGGTTGCCCTGGAACGCACTCTCAGCGCCGGCCTCTACATCTGCTAAATTATCGCTTAAATACACATCATGCGAGACGGCAGACAGTCCCGGTGACCACATAAGGTTCACCCAGGTATCCTCAAGCACAACACCATCAGCCGGGGATGGTGTTGAAGCAAATGGAGTACTAAGTTCTATATGCAGCAATGCCGCCAGGGCCCCTGAGCCGGACTCAACAGTTCTGTGTCCTACGGACGGATTATCTGGATTGTCGCTAATTATTATTACCAGGGCATTGCCAGGATTCCACCCGGCCTGACTGATTATTTCCTGGATGACAGGGGAGATATCAACGGTTTGAACTTTTTCGCCGACTGTAGGGTAATGCTCCGGCGACCATTCCACGACTGCATTAGTTGTGGTCCTGTCTCGAACATTACCGTTGGTGGCTTGAAATGCTGGAGCATCGGAGACCAGCTCACCCTGGATGATTAGATTGACGGGTTCATCAGCTTCAGTTTCATCCACAGTGAATACGATATATGCTTCATTGATGCTGGCGCCCTGAGGGATTTCGACATTCAAAAAGCGCAGGCCTACTGCCTGAACGCCACCGTCATCAACAAGCTCCAGGTCGCTGCTGTCCATATACATGTTGCCGTCTGCCTCTTCTTCGACACCGTCGTTAGTGTTAGTAATTCCACTCTCTACTACCACGCCCCCGAAGACGGCATTTGAACTGACCAGGCTCAACACCAATACAAAAGAGACCAAAAAAATCAATTTCTTACACATCATACTACTCCTTCAAAGTTAATATGAATTTGTGCTTTGGTCACAAGCCAAAACACCTTTTGTTCTCAATAGAAAACTTTAAATAATACGACGGATAATAATTCAGGTGCACACTAAACAAAACTGCCTGGGATGATGTTTACGGCTTGCCACGACCTCCTTCCTTAAAGCAGTTCAATGAGAAACCGAAATCTGCATTCTATTTATATCTAATATATCAAATTTCCTATCTTCTCGTCAATGAGAAAATGGGTTTGATTCCTGTTTTTTAGCACAATTTTGTCACTCAAACACACTTATTTGTCATTTATGTACCCAAGCAACCTTAAAATAATCAATAGCCATTTAAAAAGAGGCCTATACCGAATCAGTATAGGCCTCGATTTAATACATATCTTCAATATCATCCACACAATTTTAATTGCGGATCAAGCCACACGGCTTATTAGTACCGGTTCTTATGGTAGAGGATATAGACGAATATCGTCAAAGTACATCATACCCGCACCGCCGGTAACCGATCTAAGACCAAGAGTAATCGAAGTTACATTGGTAAGGTTCACTCCCTGGTCTGCAAACGCCTGCAGGTCTATATTCCATTGGGTCCAGGCAGTTTTCTGCGCTGCATCAGGATTATCATTATCGACACTAGCGCTGCCGTTTATAACAACATACATTGTTTCGGCGGCATTAGAAGAACCACCTCTATACCAAATTGTCAATGTGTTGACCCCATTCACTGTCCAGTCACGATTGGAAGTTAACGTTAAAGTCGCCTCAGATTTGCCAACTGCGTTATTGTATTCAAAGGGCATCGACTGATTTCCACCGTGAACGGTAGTCTGCTCGGCAAATGGAGCATTAGCGTAACCAACGATAGAACCGTTTGTGGCCGGATTGTCGAAACCGTCTATCCAGGCAAGATATATCCTGTTGCTTCCGGGTTCACCTTCTTCAAGGTCATTGTAGCTTTCCATATCGTCAATGATAAGGAAGTTGGCCGTAGTGAAGCTCCAGAGAGGACCAGTCCACGGACTATCGGCGTTGGCGGGATTGGCCTCATCGACACGCCAATAGTATGTAGTATTCCACTCAAGCTCTCCGGGCTCAAAGCTCTCGGTGCCAAGGTTTCCGCTGTCTTTAAGCTCCAGAGAGGCTGCATCTGCGCCGAAATAGACTTCATGTGTAACGGCAAAAACTCCCGGTACCCAGGTAAGAGTCGGTGCCTGTGTCACATCCACGGCACCATTAGCCGGATCCGGGCTGCCCACAGCGCCCTCAGTGGTGAAGTTCCAGACATCGCCTTTATGTGTTTCGGCAATATCAAACTCATCGACGCGCCAGTAGTAAGTCTTAGCCATTTCAAGCGTGCCGGGAGAATAGCCCACAGTTCCCTGAGACTGGCCGCCTGTTGCATTGTCCACTTCGTCAAAATTGTCGCCGAAATATATGGTGTGCAGTTTCGCGCCAAAACCCGGTGTCCAGCTAAGTGCTACATCCAGAGCTACAGAGTCTCCACCGTCAGCCGGGACGGGGAAATAGGCTGTCTTGGGAGGAACACTAAAGCTCCAGACATCACCTTTCCATGGACTGTTCGGCTCGGTATCATTGACCTCATCTATTCGCCAGTAGTAGGTTGTGCCCGGAATAAGACCATCCGGAAAGGCAAATCCGGGAAAACCGACAACCATGAACGTTCCGGCCTGGTTGCCCTGGAATGTGCTTTCGGCTCCGGCATTCACATCGTCAAAATTATCACTAAAATATACATCATGCGAGACTGCTTTCGGGCCGGGCTTCCATGAAATATTTACCCAAGTGTCCGGATAGAGAGCACCATCAGTTGGCGTTGGTCCCCATGCGGTCATTGGTATTCCGCCTTCCATGGCGCCGCGTAATTCGGGCTCCGACAAGGCATGGTCGTAAATCCTGACATCGTCAATATCGCCAATCCAATCGGATCCCCACCCGTCTGAGCCGATGAGCAGAGGAGTAGTGCTGCTGGTAATTGCGCCCATTGGGGTCGAGTCGGTCTCCTCTCCATTAACAAAGCACTTCAGTGTCTCCCCGTCATGCGTGCACGCGATGTGGACCCACTCGTCTTTCTCCAGGTTTCTGCCGACGAAGGCCCAGGCCCTGGGCGACGTATTGAACGTAAACGCCATGTAGGGCTCAGGAGCGCCGCCCCAGCCGTATCGAACCTGCCAGCTCCAACTGGGACTGCCCCCACTGTCCGCCTTGCACAGTGGTGCCGTCTCCATGCCCTGTCCCTCCGGGTCATCGGCGCCGGGTCTTATCCATAAGGCTAAAGAGATCGGACCAAGAATGTTCAGGCTGGCGTCATTACCGCAATCGACGTAGTCTCCGCCGCCACCGGCGGAGCCCAAGCCATGGAACTCCAGAGCACCACCCTTGATGCCGGTAACCCATGTGGCATTGTTCACGATGGTCCCGTCGTTACCGTTGGCGGTCGAATCGGTAACGGTGGTGCCGGAACCATCATCGAGGCTCCAGTGACCCACAAGATCGGCGCGTACGCTGCCTGCTGCGCTAAGGACAAGAATAAAAGAAACCATATAAATCAATTTTTTACACATGATAATTCTCCTGTATTAGAAGTTAAGATAACCATGATTTGGCCACACACCAAATCACTCGTTATTTTCGCTAAGCATTAAGATACTATTTATGTGAAAATTACATATTGAAACAAGAAAATATCTTGCGGCTTGTTACTACCTCCTTCCTTCAAAAAACTGCTATATTGTTAATTGAAATGTAGAAAAACTCACTTGCGAAGCGCAAAGTTCATATTGCAACTCAATGCTTCGTGTAATACGCGTCCTCCTCTACTTATACAATTACTGGAATGTGCCTGCTGGATGAGCTAATAACAAAAGATGCCCGACTTCACAGGCACGAACTTCACTAATACTAACTATATCAAAGAAGCTGCTTTCCAGTCAAGGAAAATATCCCCAATTATTCCTGCTTTTTAATTCCCTCAAATAAAATCGTCAATTTATTCTTCACTATCCTCACAGAGCAGAACAATCTCCAAAATAATCGGTATCGAAGCTCTGTTGTCGTTTGGAAGTTCGCATATCCGCCGTATTTTAGCGGAGTCAATTAAAAAGGGGCCTATACCGAATAATTCGATATAAGCCCCGAATTGAGGCTAATTTGCTCTCGCAATTTTAATTGCGAGACAAGTCCTGGCTTAAGGCGCCGGTTCTGGTTCCAGTCCCGGATCCGGCTTAGATAAACGAATATCATCAAAAAAGACGGTGCCTGAACCGCCGGCTACAGGATTGGTCCTGTTACCAAGACCAAGAGTAATCGTATTTATATTGGCAAGGTTTACACCCTGGTCGGCAAATAACTGCAGGTCAATATCCCAGGCCGTCCATAAAGCTGTCTGGGCCGCATTTGGATTATCATTAGTGACCGCTGCGCTGCCGTTGAGAGCAACGTACATGGGCTCAGCAGCATTAGCCGCATTGCCTCTGAACCAAACTGTCAAAATACTTACACCTTCCTTCGTCCAGTCTCGCCGCACACTCAAAGTCTTCACTGCCTCAGATTTCCCTACCCCGTTGTCGTAGAAAAGCGGCATCGACTGTCTGCCGCGGTGAACGATAGTCTGCTCGGCAAAAGGAGCATTCGCATAACCAACGATAGAACCGTTTATTGACGGATTGTCAAATCCGTCAATCCATGCTAAAAATATCCTGTTACTCTCGGGATTATCAGGGTCAAGGTCATTATAGCTCTCAAAATCATCCACGGTGAGATAATCGGCTACTGTAAAGCTCCAGAGTCTGCCTTTGCTGATAGTACCGTCTGTATTAAACTCGTCGATTCGCCAGTAGTATGGCCCTCCGCCCCATTCAACGCCTTCTGGTGGATTATAACTCATAGTGCTCTGGCGGACTCGATATATGCCTGTAGTATCGGATTCATCTGCGCTATCCACAGCGTTCTTATCAGTACCGAAATAGACATCGTGCTGCGATGCATTATCTCCCGCTGACCAGCTCAAAGGTAATACCTGGTCAATGTCAAGTGTTGACCTGTTGGCCGGACTTGCATTCCACGCAACAGACGTGTCGCCTCTCATTGTCTGCTGAATCTCCTCTGCGGTCAAAACCGTGTTGTAAACGCGCACGTCGTCAATCATGCCCTCATAGAACTGACTCCACTGATTGTTGGCAATTTGGAACGGTCCTCCACCGGCGCTCACGGCAGAACCATCCAGCCGTTCGGACTCTAAGCCGTTGAGATAGAATATTACACCGCTATTCTGTTCAGGCTGAAAAGTTACGGCTACATGTTGCCATATACCAACCTGCAGAATGGCACTGAAAGCATCGTGATCAAGAATTCCTGGCGTTGTAAATCTAAGGTGATCACCGCTGGACTTGAATGCATACGAGCCGTTAAGGGCGACAAAGCCCCGATCACCGCCAAGACCGGCCGGGTTGATCCAGCATGAGATAGTAATCGCCTGTGCAATCTGAAGGCTGTCGGGAGTTCCAAAATCCAGCCAGCTATCACCATCAAACTCAAGTGCATCACCGTCTTGTCCGGCTACCCACTGGGGGGCACCAACGAAGCTTCCGTGATTGTCGTGGCCCGACCAATCAACAGCAGTCGTGCCTTGTCCTGCATCAAGTTTCCACCACCCCACAAGACTGGCATTAGTGATGGCTATATCGGGTAGAGTCGCAAAGCTCCAGACATCACCCTTATGCGTAGTGGCCGCGTCAAACTCATCAACACGCCAATAGTAAGTCTTGTCCTTTTCAAGGGGCTCTATAGCAAAGGTTGTATCTGACTGAGGAAGTCCGCCGGCTGCATTGTTAACATCGCCAAAATTGTCACCGAAGTACACAGTGTGCAATTTCGAACCAAAACCTGCAGACCAGCTAAGGGACGTATCTAATACTACAAATTTAGCTCCGTCGGCGGGTGCCGGATTGTAAGCTGTCTTTGGAGGAATCGTAAAACTCCAGACATCGCCTTCGTGTTTCGTAGTGCCATCGGCCTCAACTTCATCAATTCGCCAGTAGTAAGTTGTTCCCGGAATTAGACCGTCCGGAAAAGCGAATCCCGGAAAGCCGGCGACGAAAAACGTCACAGACTGGTTGCCCTGGAACGCCTCGGCCGCACTGCCGTCCACAGCGTCAAAATCGTCGCTGAAGTACACATCATGTGAAGCTGCACCAAATCCTGACGACCAGCCAAGGCTTACCCATGTATCCTGATAAAGGACACCATCAACCGGCTCGGGTTCATGAGCTTTAACTTCCACAAGGTCAGCGGCGCCGGCATGAGCAATAATATCAGCGTCCGACAGGGCCCGATCAAAAACAACAGCTTCATCAAGAACACCATTCAGATGATCGGCAGGACCGCCACCGCGCCCGCCAATCCTGAGCCGGGGAAGATCAACGGAGTCTGGACTTGTTGCTACCAATTGTCCATTGAAAAACAACTGCGTACCGCTGCCATCGTTACGCCACACCAAATGCATCCATTCGTCCGGTTGTATCACCAAATCCTCCAGAGTTAATTCTCCTTCTGGTGTGAACTGATAGTCTGCAACCCCGTATAGTGTAAAGCCGGCCTCACCCAATGCCGTCCAGCCGGCAAGACGAATCGAAGTGGCGTCGCCGTCGTGCAGTGCTTGTGAGTCATTAGCAGCCGGTGGCTTCGTAGTCTTCACGATATATTCTACTGTCCATGGGCCAGGCATGTCCGCAGCGCCGGTAAAATTGGCACGGTTCGCACCGGTCCTTTCGAATCCCACGGCCGTTCCCGCACCGAAGAATCCTTCCTGAGCTAACGAGACACCATCGTAGGTTCCGTTCAGCCCTCCGCTGCCTGAATCGATACAGTCAGTTCCGGTCTCATTAAACTTATACCAGTTAAGTGGGTTGGTACCGTTTATAGCAGCCTCCCATTCAGTAAGACCGGCCTGAGTCGAACTGCTGATGGCCAGTACCAGAATAACTGAAACTAAATAAATCATTTTTTTAAACATAATAATAGTACTCCTAAGAAAGATTTAATATTCGATGTGAGTTAATATTTAGAAAAGGTGCATTTGCAAAACACAAAGCTCTGTTTCCAAACTCTGTATTTCGCATAATACTAAATGGAACCTCCTCTATTTAGAAAACTTCGGTAATTGAACCAACAGAAAGACCAAATCCCAAAATATTCAACTCTATAGACACAGGCCTAACTACATTATTTATACCAAATCAACTGCATTGCCGTCAAGCTTAAACCCTATATGATTACCTGCAAACATTCAAATAATCAATACTGCTCAGTTTAATGCTCTATCAATTATCAATGAAAAAGGAGCCTATACCGAATAATTCGATATAAGCCCCGAATTGATGCTGATTTGCTATATCAATCTCACGTTTTTAATTGCGAGACAAGTCCTGGCTTAAGGCACCGGTTCTGGTTCCAGTCCCGGGTCCGGCCTATACAGCCGGATATCGTCAAAGAACATTGTTCCTGTTCCGCCTGCTTCAAGATTGTTCTTATCGCCTAAACCAATGGCAATTGTGTCAACGTTGGCAAGGCCTACGCTTAAGTCAGCAAATGCCTGTAGAGGGATAGTCCACTGCGTCCACGTATCTATCAAAGCTGCATCAGGATTGTCGTGATAGACGGCTGTGCCGTTGAGAGCAAAATACATCGGCTCGGCAGAATTACTCAACATGCCGACATCCTGGTTAGTCCACTGAGGACTGACATTGGTATTGGGGAAGCTTACATTGGAGAATGTTGCATCACATGTTAAAGCGGGATCATGACTGGTCACCGCTAAGCCTATGTACATAGGTGTATCCATGGCGACTTGTATCAAATCAAATCGCGTCCATGTGTTACCGTCAGTCGAATGATACGCCCTGATGAGCCCGCCTGCTGTCCGCTCTAATTTGACCCACTGTGGTGTGGTAACGCCTTCTTCGAAATATCTGTCAGTGGTACCGTCGGTGGCGGTGCGGTACTGGAACCTTACACCGTTTTCAGGAGTAATGAACACACCGGCGTAGCGCGAGTTCCCATCAAGCGTATCGCGAATCATCACACCTGCCTTCGCGAATTCCTGTGTGTTCTGAACACTATCGACCTTTGCTATAATCGATCCGGCGCCGGTGAATTCCTTGAAAGCAAAATGGAACTGGTCCGTATTGCCCCAGATATCAATACCGCTGCCGGTCAAAGTGTAAGTTTCGGCTGGCTCCTCTACGAAACCGCCAACATAAGCCGGATAACCTTTGAACCATAGTGACAATGTTTCAACGCCTTCCCTCGTCCAGTCTTTTTCCGAACCGCTTAATGTCCTCTCTGCTTCTGAATACTTCATGTTGTTATCATAGGATAACGGCATCGACTGTTCACCCCCGTGAATAATGTCCTGTTCGGCGGCGGGAGGTTCAGCATAGCCGACAACAGAGCCGTTTGCCTCGACTTCCCATCCGTCTAACCATGATTCATATATAATATCCGGCGAGTAGTCGTTGTAGTCCTCGAAATCGTCCACTACAAGAAAATTAAGTGTCGTAAAGCTCCAGACGTTACCTTTATAGAGTGTTGAGTCCGGTGGAGCGTTGACTTCATCGACCCGCCAATAATAAGTCTGGCCGAATTCAAGAGGCTCAGGGAGAATATAAGTAGTATCTTCATGGCCTTGACGCGATAATGCATCCTGCCAATTGTCTATGCTGGCCTGGTTGACGTCCTCGAAAACTGTGCCGAAGTACACATCATGCTTAACTGCATAGGTTCCCGCCCTCCAGCTTAGTGCTGTATCCAGCGGCACCTCTGTTTGGCCGTTACCTGGTTTCGGGCTGTAACTCTCAGGCTGAGGACTTATACCAAGCGCATAGTTAATCGCAGCTTCTAACAACGCATTAGCATTCTCATTCCAGACAAGGTTCGATCGCTCATCAAAACCCAGACATACGCGGATATCCGCTGCTGACCGGTCACTTCCATCTGCAGGAGGTACGGGCAGTTCGGCACCCTTGTCATAAACAAAGATAACATCGTAAGTCTGACCGTCTTCTAACGTGGCTGTTGCAATTACAGTGGCCTGGTCCCCTGCAATACCCTGGCCAAATCGAGCTATACCGCGAACACTCTCAATTTCGGTAAGAACGGATACTATCCCGGTAAGACCTGCGGCCAGAGGGTGTTCGGGTGCGACGATTTCTATCTCTGTAGTCGCCACATTCTGGCCTGCACCGCCGCCAAGTGTTAATCCCATCTCGTCCCAGCCCCAGCATTCGGTGATTACCATCGGTGTTTCAATCTCTGTGATTTCGGTCCTGATTCCTCCGGAACCTACCGATTCGGAAATAAACACCACATCAGCCGCAGCAGCAGCGATCTCTGTGGTTGCCTCATCTTCATCGTCATCAAAATATGTTACCGTATGCCCAAACCCTTCAATCAAGGCCTTGAGCATATCATCTCCGGGCTTAGTCGCATCGTCCATCGCCGAGATAAACAAAACTTCAGCACCCATAGTTGCAGAACTCCAAAGGCTAAGTACTACACCCAGACATAATAAGGTACTTACATATTTTTTTCCCAACATAATAATCCTCCTTCGACAAAGTAGTATAGTTTGCTAATTGAAATGTAATATCGTATATGCAGCACAAAGTTTCCAATACAACTCTATGCCATAGGCAATAACTCCTCCTTGTAATGTAAAACTAAAAACAGTGTGTCAACAGGAGAACCAAAATCAATAGATGCCCGGCTGTGTTTCCAAAACTTCACCTTTTTTGTTTATACCAAATTATTCACTGTTTCGTCAAGTAAAATCCCTCGAATTATGAGTCAGTAGTCAGTCCATACTGCTTTATTCAAATAGGCAGCGCAAGACTTGTGCAGAACTTGCAGATATCATAGAATGTTGTGGTGTTTCGTGGAAAAATCATTGAAGGCTCTCAATAAATCGTATTTTATTCAGAAAGGATGAACGAATGGCAGATTTAAGGAATGGATTTTTGACGATGTCAGTTTTGGCTGTCTCTGCGGTACTAATTGGGTGTGGGCCAACTAAGCATCAGGCATTGAATCCCATTGAAATCTTTGAAACCAAAGAAGGCTTTCGCATCACAGAGGCCGATGAAAAAGTAATGTCTTACCAGCGCCAGCATAAATCCATAAATGGAAAATTCCTGCGGGCCAACTACATACATCCCCTCTATGGTCTCGATGGTGAGATACTCACGGAGGACTTCCCAACCGACCACCCGCACCATCGCGGCATATTCTGGGCATGGCATCAGGTATGGCTCGGTGATAAAAAACTTGGCGACCCCTGGGCTGCAAACGACTTCTTCTGGGATGTCTATGATGCTAAAATTTTAGCTGTAGATTCACAATCACGCGCTCTGCAGGTTCACGTTCTCTGGAAATCTCCGCTATGGACCGATGCGGATGGAAAGAAAAAAGCGTTCTTAAAAGAAACTACAACCATACGAGTTCATAGTGCCCAAAACAATATACGTAAAGTAGATTTCGAGATTAAATTGCTTGCTCTGGAGAATGGTATGCGTCTCGGAGGCTCCGAAGACGTCAAAGGCTACGGCGGTTTCACAACAAGAATACCATTGCCCGACGGTCTTTCATTCACCGGGACCAGAGGCCCGGTAGAACCGACTAATTTATCTGTAGAAGCAGGTCCATGGTTGGATTTTACAGGTGGTTTTGGTAAGGATGGTAACATAAGCGGCCTGACAATACTCTGTCATAATTCTTCGCCCGGCTATCCCCAGCGATGGATACTTCGAAGAAAGGGCAGTGCCCAAAATCCTGTTTATCCCGGCCGTCACCCGATCTTGCTGTCCCGCGATAAACCGGTCATTTTGCGTTATCGCCTAATGGTCCACCGCGGTAAACTCAGCCGTGGAGACCTTAACGAATTACAGGCCGAATATAACAGCGAGCTTCTCCCGATTTTCGACGACAGATAAAAAAGCTGCAATCCACATAAAATTTGTTTCTGTATAGCCCGGAATACGATCTCCAGAGTTTGTTTACACATAAACTCACGAGTTGCGGTTCGCTAAATTGCCTACATAGCCTAAGTCGCCACGTCGTGTTGTAAGCTTGAAAAAGAATGATTATTTTATGAATTGATATCAATTTATGCCCGAAAATCGCATATTTATAGCAATTTATGACCATTTCAGGCAAATTTTTCATTATTTTTTATGTTGTGTATATAATCTTCTCAGTCCTTATTTCTCAAATAAAACACTGTAATTGTTCAAATAAAGGGCAAAATGTTCTTGGCTTTTAAATGCCGTTAGTGTAGAATATGGATGGAAGTACTCTTTACTTGTTTCGCAAAGGATAAAGCTTGTTTTCTGATGAGGGCAATTAAGATGAAAAGCTTTTTTTATTGGACATTAGTAATCTCAACGGTAATAGCTTCGTTTTGTTTGGCCGCACCTGAGCCGGCTATTGTGCCTGCTATGGGCCAGTGGACGGTAGGTACGGAATTTACTCATCCACAGCAAATAGTTCTGACCCGTACTTCTGATAAACAGCCGGTACGGTTTTGGTACACGATAATAACGCTTACGAACAATACCGATGATGATGTTAGTTTCTATCCTAAGTGTGATTTGATGACGAATACCTTCCAGATTACACAGGCGGGCAAAGCTGTAAGCCCGGTGGTTTTCGAACAAATAAAAAAGCGTCACAAGAGCAGATACCCGTTTCTTGAACTTTTGAGCAAGTCCGGAAACAGGATACTTCAGGGCGAGGATAACACTAAAGATATCGCTGTTATTTGGCCTGATTTTGATAATAAAGCCAGGAATGTAAAAGTCTTTATAGCAGGTCTGAGCAATGAGACCATTGCAATTAACCATCCGGTAGAAAAGGATGATCTCGGAAACCCGCTGAAGGTTTTCCTGCGAAAAACTCTCGAATTAAATTATGATTTCAAAGGTGACCCCGCCCTGAGGTCTGGTGCCGGCTTGACGTACAAGGGAAAACGCTGGATTATGAGATAACCTTGATATTCGCTATTGCGTATATCCCACCCGGCATTTCGCACAAAAAACTTCATTTATAGTATAATGCATCCCGTATTTCATATTTTGCACCTGTTTGTTTGTATATAAAAATCCCCAAGTTTACCTCGAAAAAGGCCTTTTTTCGAATTTTTTGCAAAAAAAAGAAAAAAATGCTTGATGTATTCAAACGAGTGTTTTAAACCTTCGTATAAAACAGGCGTTTAGAGGTTTTGTTATAATGGTTTCACAAGACAACAAATCAAACGGCAGTACTGATAAGGGAGTTCGTGGCCGATTGCTCGACTCGGCTGAGGAGCTTTTTTGCGAACAGGGCTTTGAGGGTACAAGTGTTCGAGATATTGCCGCCTCTGCCAAGTGCAACATCGCATCGGTGAACTACTATTTTGGCGGTAAAGAGAAGTTGTACAGAGAAGTTTGGCGTCGTCACCTGATTACGATGCGCGATACACGTATTGCAAGTATCGACAAGGTAATGTCTCAAAATGACGGCAAACCATCTCTGGAAGAACTGCTCAAATCCTTCGCAGAAGCATTTCTTGGGCCGCTTGTAGATGAAAGCAGGGCTCGTCGGTTTTGTAAACTCATGGCCCGGGAAATGATAGACCAACACTTGCCTGCAAATATGTTCGTGGACAACATCATTACACCTACTTTAGCCGCTATGCGTGGTGCTCTGGTTAGGGCTTGTCCCGGCCTGGATGAATCGAAAATTCCATTTGTTGTATTTTCTATTGTCGGCCAGCTCCTGCATGTGCTTCACGTAAAGGCTATGTTTGAGCAGAGTGATGAGACGGCCTTACCTAAATTTGATTTAGCTCAAGCTATTGACCATATTGTTAAATTCTCCACTGCCGGTATTTGGGCCTATGTTGAGGAAAAAAGCGAATGAGAAAACAGATAGTGTCAATTTGTGGTTTATGTTTTATTGTTGTCCTGACAATCCTTTCCGGCTGCATGGTGGGGCCCGACTATTCCAGACCCGAAACCCCCGCAGAGACATCTGAAGGTTATTACAACGCCGCAGCGCACGAACAGGATGTTAACGATTTTTCAGATGTTGACAGATGGTGGGAGCAGTTCGGTGACCCCACAACAGCGAAGCTGGTTCGTGAGAGTCTGGAAAATAACTATAGTCTAAAAGCGGCAGCGGCAAGAGTCCTGCAGGCACAGGCTGCGCTTACTGAAATTCATGGGCGCAGGTTGCCGGATATCTCTTACAACCTGAATCGTGACAGAAGTAAACGTTCCTTCAATTTCGGCGGATTAGGTGGTGGGGGCAGATTCACCGTAATGAGCACAACCTGGACACAGAATATTTCTGTTGCTTATATACTGGATTTGTTCGGCAAGCTCAAACGGTCGGAGCAGGCCGCATGGGCCGAGCTGCTTGCAACCGAAGCAAATGAGCAGGCGCTGATTAATTCGATGGTAGCCACTGTAATAAACGCAAGAGTCAATATTGCAACTCTCCAGCGTCGTTTGGCTATTGCACGAGCGAATACGAAAAGTCAGCGGAAAACCCTGGGAATTGTCGAACGACGTTATGAACAAGGGCTTGTCGGGCCTGTTGATATAAGGCTGGCACGAGAGAATCTGGCAGCGTTAGAAGTGATTGAACCGGTTATTGAATTATCTATGATAACAGCTCAAAATGCTCTTGATGAGCTTTTGGCTCGTCGGCCCGGCTCTACTGATGAACTGCCGCAGACCTTAGAGGATTTACCGGATTTGGGACCTGTCCCTGTTGGGCTGCCTGCATCCCTTCTGGACCGTCGGCCCGATGTTAGAGCGGCTGAGTTTTTGCTAAGGGCTGCGAACGAGAGGATCGGTGTGAGCATCGCCCAGCTTTATCCGGATTTAACGATAGTCGGAAATTTTGGTTATTCAGCAGATACTGTTGAAGATATTTTCCAGCAGGATGAAACGGAGATGTATGCGGCGCTTATGTCTCTCGCTCAGCCTATCTTCAGGGGCGGACAAATAAGGGCTCAGATTGATGCCGCCGAGGCGCGTTATGCAGAGCTGGCGGCAAATTATGCCGGTACGGTTCTGGCTGCGATGCGGGAAGTCGAGGACGCCTTGGTTACAGAGCAGATGCTTCAGACGCAGCTAAAACATACCCGTGTTCAATTAAGAGAGGCCAGCGCCGCTGAGAGCCTTTCAAAGCAGCGGTATGAACGTGGCGTTGAAGGAATATTAACCGTACTCGTATCTGAGCGAAGACGCAGAATATCTGAACAGGAAGTGACCATTCTCAAGGGCCGGATTTGGACTAACCGGGTAAATCTTTTCCTGGCTCTCGGCGGTGACTGGGATTATCAGGAACCCTCTGAAGAACAGGTTGCTTTAAGAAAATAATATAAAACGATAAAACGGGAAGTAATCTTATGAAAGCAATCAAGGAAAATAAAAAAACGCCCTCGGGCCTGATACAGTTGCTGCTTGTCGTGGTCGTTGTAATTGTAGGGGTATTGATTGCCGTGGTTTTTATCAAGTTAAAAAAACCAGTTCAACGACAAGAGCAGATAGTTCTTGCGCCATTAGTCAAAGTTGAGCGTCTTGATCGAAGGGACATCCAGATGATTATTCGTGGCTATGGAACTGTCAACCCCAGATTGCAGGTGGAAATCGTACCACAGGTTTCCGGAAAGGTCGTATGGGTCAATCCGCAATTTAAAGCGGGGGGGTTTATTCGGCGCGATGAGCTGATACTGAAAATAGACCCTCGCGACTATGAATTATCTCTCCGTCAGGCCAATGCCGCCGTCGCAGAGGCCCAGGTCATGCTTGACCTGGAAAAGGCAGAAGCTAAAATCGCAAAAGATGAATGGCAGCAGCTTCACCCGGGCCAGGAACCGGCTTCACCGCTGGTTTTTCGCGAGCCCCAGATACGCCAGGCACAGGCCAGGCTCGAATCGGCTAATGCGGGACTGGCTACCGCCAATCTGAACCTTGAAAGGACACAGCTTTCCCTGCCCGTCGATGCTGTGATAATGAGTGAAAGAGTTGACCTTGGTCAATATGTGATGATAGGTCAGTCCACAGGCGCCGCTTATGGGATCGAATCGATGGAAATAGAAGTGCCTCTTGAAGACAAAGAACTGGCTTGGTTTGCTGTTCCCGATAATATGACTTCAGTCAATGCCGCGGGAAGCTCTAAAAAAGGTGCGATTGCACGAGTGAGGGCTAATTTTGCCGGAGAAGAGAAATGCTGGCCTGGATATGTGGTCAGAACTACGGGCCAGGTTGATATAGAATCGAGACTTATATCGGTTGTTGTTGAAGTGTCAGAGCCGTTTAAGGATTCTGGCTCCACACCTCCGCTTTTACCCGGTATGTTTGTCGAAGTTTCAATCGAGGGCAATATCCTTAAGAACGCAATCGCAGTGCCCCGAGACGCAATGCACAATCGTAACGAAGTGTGGGTGGCTACAGATGGCCAATTATATGTCCAGCCGTTGGAGATTCTGCGGGCCGACAGGGATTTTGCCTATGCGAGTTCAGGCCTTGATGACGGAGATATGATTATTGTCAGTTCTCTTGATACGGTTATTGAAGAGATGAAAGTCAGAATTCAGGCCGAATCCGAAACCTCAACTACATTTGCTGAGGTAGTGGAAGATCAAACCAGGACTCCCGAAGTAAGGACAGAGTAAATGAAAGATTTAACTAAAATAACTCATCTCGGTGAAGGCTCGAACCAAAGCCGCAGAGGTCTTCTCGGCTGGTTTGCTTCTAACCATGTAGCAGCGAATTTGTTGATGTTTTTAATCATTATTGCAGGGTTGCTTGCAATTTTTTCTGCCAAGATGGAGGTCTTTCCAGAATTAAGCCTCGATATGATAAACATTCTCGTACCTTATCGCGGAGCCTCTCCTGCTGACGTTGAAGAGGGTGTTTGTCTGAGAGTTGAAGAAGCTATAGCGGGGGTCGATGGCATAAAACGTATGACTTCTACTGCCGCCGAAGGGGCCGGTTCGACGCTTGTTGAAGTCGAGGAATATGCAAACGTCAAAGAGGTGCTTGATGATATAAAGGCGGAAATCGATACGATTATAACGTTCCCTCTGGAAACTGAAAAGCCCATAATAACTGAACTCAAGACACGTCATAAAGTGATCTCAATTGTTGTCAATGGTGATGTAACGGAGAAAACACTAAGAAAAGTCGCTGAGCAGATTCGTGATGACCTGACAGTTATGGATAATGTCAGCCAGGTAGCCATCTCCGGTGTCCGGCCTTATGAAATTTCAATTGAAGTTTCCGAGGAGAATTTGCGACGCTATAACCTGAGCCTTGAGAAGGTATCCAGGGCAGTCAGGGATTCGTCACTCGATATTCCGGCAGGCTCGGTTAAGACCTCCGGGGGGGAGATTCTGGTTAGAACCAAGGGGCAAAAATATTTCGGCCCCGAATTTGAAAAAATAATAGTCTTTACGAGAAACGATGGGACAAAAATAAGACTTTCCGATATTGCCACCGTAAAAGATGATTTCGAAGATGTTGATCTTCTTGCAAGATTCGACGGCAAAAGGGCCGCTTTTGTACAGGTTTCGAGGATAGGAGAGCAGGACGCCCTTGACATAGCTAATACGGTTAAAAGGTACATTGAAGAAAAGAGAACTTATTTACCCAAAGAGATTTCGATTTCATTATGGGAGGATGACTCGGCAGTCCTCAAATCCAGAATGAATCTTCTTAAAAGGAATGCATATATCGGTCTGGTCCTTGTATTTATTTGCCTGACGTTATTTCTCAATTTACGTCTTGCTTTCTGGACAACTATAGGCATACCGATATCTTTTTTGGGCGCCTTTTATTTTCTGCCGCACTTTGATGTTTCGATTAACATGATGAGCCTTTTCGCATTCATTATGTCACTTGGTCTTGTGGTTGATGATGCGATTGTAGTCGGTGAAAATATTTTTGCGTACCGGCAGGCCGGAATGGACCGTACCGATGCCGCCATAAAAGGCGTCAAAGAAATGTCCATGCCGGTTGTACTGGCTGTTTTGACAACGATGTTTGCCTTTTTGCCGTTGGCTTATACTTCCGGAATTATGGGTAAATTACTGAGAGTCTTTCCCATTGTAGTGATAAGCGTTCTTTCGGTTTCTCTTGTCGAAGCTCTGCTGATACTTCCGGCTCATCTGTCCTCTTCCAGGTTCTCCAAGAAAAGCTTCATTGTACGTTTCACCGATAGATTAAATTATTGGACGAACAAAGGAATGAAGTGGTTTGTACACGGGCCTTTCGCCGCATTTGTTGAAAAGGCGGTTAAATGGCGATACGTAACCTTATCTGTCGGAGCTGCGATTTTTTTAATAACCATTAGTTTTATCATCAGCGGGTATATAAAGTTTGTATTTTTTGATTCGGTGGAAGCCGACAATATGATTGCAACTTTGACAATGCCGCAGGGGACGCCTGTCGAGCAGACAACCGAGGTTATACAGACGATTGAGAAGGCCGCTTTACAGGCTATAGATGAGTTTAACATCGAAGGCGAGCCGCCTCTGATGAAGCACATATCAACTACGGTAGGTACTCATCCGGCCGCTGCTCGCGGAGGGCCGGGACACAGTGATTTCACTACCGGCACGGCATCTAACCTGGCAGAGGTCAATGTCGAGTTGCTCAGCGGAGAGCAGCGTTATGCCTCCAGCAAAGAGATGAAAAACCGATGGCGGGAAATTGTCGGAGAAATCCCTGGTGTTTCATCTCTTACGTTTATGTCTGAGATTATGAGTGCCGGCGATGCGATTAACGTTGAACTCTCTCATCAGAACTTCGATAACTTGTTGGAGGCATCTGAAAAGTTAAAATCGATTCTGCATCAATATACCGGCGTCAGTGATATTGCGGATAGCTTTGAGCCGGGAAAGGCCGAGTTGAAACTTTCTCTTAAGGATACCGGCCGTACACTTGGGCTTACTCTCTCGGATTTGGCCAGACAGGTACGCCAGGGCTTCTATGGAGATGAAGTTCAGCGTATCCAAAGAGGGCGTGACGATATCCGTGTTATGGTTCGATATCCCCAAGCCGAGCGTAAGAGCCTGGCCGATGTGGATAATATGAGAATTCGATTGCCGAGCGGAACCGAAATTCCATTTAAGGCCGTTGCCGAAATTGACTACGGGCGAGGTTATGCAACAATCAGCCGGGTTGACCGCCGACGTGTCGTAAGTGTTTCCGCTGATGTTGACGAAGCTCTTGCAAATGCGGGCCAGATAAATAAAGACATTAGCGAAAAGGTGCTTCCGGATATGATGCGTCAGATGCCGGGACTGCAGTTTCGTTTTGCCGGGGAACAACGTGAACGAGATGAATCCCTAGGAAGCTTAAAAGCAAATTTCATTATAGCCATGCTTGCGATCTACGGTCTTCTGGCCATCCAGTTCAAAAGTTATGCACAGCCGCTTATAGTAATGTCCGCAATTCCGTTTGGTATCGTCGGAGCAACCTTAGGTCATTTAGTCATGGGTTTTAACCTCAGCATACTTTCCATGTTTGGAATTGTTGCCCTCTCTGGTGTCGTCGTTAATGATTCACTTATTATGATTGACCTTATTAACCGTGAACGCAGAAGCGGTATCGAGCTTTCCAAGGTGCTTCGCCACTGTGCCACTCGAAGATTCCGGCCGATTATGTTGACGACTATGACGACCTTTTGCGGTTTGCTTCCGATGATAGCGGAAAAAAGCCTTCAGGCGCAATTCCTCGTGCCAATGGCCATAAGCCTGGCATTCGGAGTGCTGTTTGCCACCTGCATAACGCTTGTGCTGGTACCTTCGCTGTATATGATTCTTGAAGATGTTAAGATTCGAATTTTTACCGATACAGGGAAAGTAACTCCCGATTTCAAGCATATCTGAACAAACCGGCATAAAAGGTTCAGAAGCGTTGGTCTGAGACTGGTAATATTGCCTGATTGATGAAGAATTGCTCTGTAACTTGCTTGAGAGCAGAGAGTTGGCAAATAGTGGTTTTTTCTATAAATTTTTCTGGTAAGATTCTCTCAAAAATGGGATAATAATAACAGATAGCATTCTGCACAAATTTATAAGCAGTTTGCCATGTGGAAAAAGATTACAAATGGATTTTGTATGACCCCGCTACCGGGGGACATGGCGCCCCCGACAAAACAGGGGATAAAGGCGGTGAGAATTATGGAGACTACTGCAAAATATAAACCGAATGTCGAAGTTGCTTCCGACCCGGAGACTCTTGCGCAAAGAAGCGTTGAGCTTTTCGTTGACGGGGCGCACAAGGCGATAAATGCAAAGCGTGCTTTTCATGTGGCTATTTCAGGAGGCCATACCCCCCAACGTTTTTTTGAACTGCTCGCCGATATGCCCCAGGCAAATTCTCTTCCTTGGGATAAGATACAGTTGTTCTGGGTTGACGAGCGATACGTTGAACCGGATTCCGAATGGAGTAATTATAAGCTGGCGGCAGATACTTTTCTGAACAAAGTTGCCATCCCTCAGGAGAACATTCATCGTATTCCCACCGAGTATGAAGATTTCAAGGCCGCGGCCTCCTGCTACGAACAAACTATTCGAGAGGTTTTTGGGCTCAATGAAAACCAGATACCAGAATTTGATTTGGTTTTACTTGGAATGGGTGACGATGGGCATACCGGTTCGCTGTTCCCGAATTCCTATGCGCCTTTCGATACGGAAGATTTGGCGTGTGTTGTGTATGTTATGGATGGAGATCTCAACAGGATAACTCTGACACATCCGGTTTTACGTGCCGCATCTCATTTGATTGTACTGGTATCCGGTCGGGAAAAAGCCGACATTCTGAAAGAGGTTTTGACCAGCGAGCCGGATGAGGTGCAGTATCCTATCCATGCCCTTTGGCCCATTCTTGATAAGGTTACCTGGCTGGTCGATAAAGAAGCGGCTACATCCTTGTGATTACACTCGGTTGGAACCTTTAAAACAAGCCGCTATTTCACAAAGGACAGAATACATATCGTTTTGCCCCTTTTGGTTCTGGAGTTTATTCGGGGATGATTATTTTTGTGCCCGGCTTCAGTTTGCTTACGTCCTTTATTACATCCCTGTTGGCATCGAGAATCTTTTGCCATTTTCTTGCTGAGTCGTAATATTTACGCGAAATCTCAGAAAGAGTCTCTCCCTCGCTTATGATGTGGAATCTCTGGGTTTTTATCTTTTCGGCTTGCCGGTATTTTTTCCATTCCGGTTCTTCTGATTGGTTATCGGTTGCTGATAATTGGTCATTTTCTTCTCTGACTGTATCTATCTCTGAACTTTTTGTCGGACCGAATGTTTCCGGCGGGCCGGTGGTCTCGCTATTGCTACGCAAGTTCAGTATTCTCGCTTCCGGCCTTATACCCGGACCTGCGAAGAGCCAGAGCATAGTAACTGTTACAAGTACCAGCCCCAGAATCATTCCTATTTTCAAATCTTTTTGCATTTAAGAACGTATAGGAAAATTGTACCATACAGTATTTGTTAATTCTTATTTGCCTTTTTCTTTACCTTTTTTTGTACCAATCAGCAATATTGGTGCGGCTATTGCAATCGACGAATATGTACCTACGATAATACCGAAGCCTATTGCAAAGGTAAAGCCCCTTAGCCCGGGTCCACCGAAGATGTACATTATCAGCACAACTATAAACGTTGTGAAGGATGTCAAAATAGTCCTGGAAATAGTCTGGTTGATGCTGTTTGTTATTACCTGTGCGTTGAGTGTGCGGGCCTTGCCGCGGTTTTCACGGATACGGTCGAAGATAACAATCGTATCGTTCAGCGAGTACCCGATAAGTGTCAGGAAAGCGGCTATCATCGCCAGGTTGATTTTGAAGTCTCCGATTAAAAGTGCTTCGCCGATTGTTGTAGATGACAGATAGGTGCAGGCGGCAACGGCGCCGAGTGTAATGCAAACATCGTGGACTAATGCCGCAATGGCCGCAATGCCGTATCGAATATTTCCGAATCTAATCCATACATAAGTAACAATTGCAAACAACGACAGGATTATGGCAATCAAAGCCTGTTGTTTTTGCTCTTTACCTACCGAAGGGTCGAACTGCCTTACTCGCGGCAGTGATGTTTCAAGTTTAGCTGCCGCTAAAACTTTCACTGTTTCGTTTTCAACGAAACGGGTCCATTCATCCTCGCTTAGTTCACGAAATCCCGCTTCCTCATCGGTGCTTACGTAAGCAAAAGTATTTACCCGTTCGTTTGGATCGGTTGATGTGAGATTCGCTCCGAATATTTCATAAGGATACCGATTAAGGTTTTGAGTATCGGGCTTGAATTGCAAAGCGCTTAATCTTTGCTTGATGTCCTCTAACGAGGTAGCTTTTACAATTTCACATTCAATTTTGACTCCGCCCACAAAATCAGTAAGTTCAGGGTAAGAATCTATCAGCTCTTCGGATATTTTTTCCTGTGAGATGATATTGGGTTGAAGATTTTGTTGAATTTCCAGCTCCTCTGTGAAAGCCGTCAATATTGCGCTATTGACGACCTCATCGATCTGGGGCTCGGATATGGTGGCATCAGGAAAAGCTGTTGTCAGTACGTCTTTTACCAGCGATTGGTTCATCTGGCTCGTTGTTACTACAATTTGTGACGGGCCGGAGGCGTTCCTGGTTACAAACAGATTGTTCAACTCACCGCTGAATTTGGTTTGGGATTTTTTGATTGCATCGGTCAGCTCGGCTTCTGTTTTCTGGTTGGCCTGCGTCAGGTCCACTGTAACCGTCATTTTATTTGTTTCTGTTGTGTTGATTTCATATTGCTTTTCTGATTTCCCGATGCTGTAAATGTTTGCCGCTGCCAACGCCGGGTTGTTCCTGTCATTTCCTATTTTGCTGATTCTGTCAACGACCTCCTGTCGGCTCAGCGGTTCCTTTAAATTTATCTGGACACTGGTTCCGCCCGTGAACTCGATATCGTATTTATTGTTCTTAACATCATCTCTTGTCAGGAATATGGCTAATCCTATGCCTATCAGCACAATTGAGATACCGAAGAAAACAGGCCTTAATCGCATCCAGTTGACGTTTGGCTTGTGTATCAGACGCATCATTAATAAATGGTCTTTGATAATTTTCTTGGATAAGAGGAAATCGAAGATTACCCGTGTTACAAACAAGGACGTGAACATACTCGATGCGATACCGAGCATAAGCACAATTGCAAAGCCTTTGACTTCTTCCGACGCACGCCAGAAAAGAATCGCGGCTGTTATGAATGTAGTCACGTTCGCGTCGAAAATAGTTCTGAAAGCTCTTTGGTACCCGTTCGTTATGGCGATTCTCAAAGACGAGCCTTTCAGTTGCTCTTCGCGTATTCTTTCGAAAACAAGCACGTTGGCGTCAACACTCATACCAATTGTAAGTATGATACCCGCGATTCCGGGCAATGTGAAAGTTGCCCGCACCCCAGCCATTATTGCCAGGACAAAGAGCATGTTCAAAAGCAATGCCACGTCTGCAATGGAGCCGGCCAGGCAGTAGTAAATTGCCATACATACAATGACTGCTACAAGACCGATAAGGCCCGCTTTAATGCCCTGGTCGCGATTGTCGGCGCCTATGGATGGGCCGATGGTGTTTATGGAAATGGGCTGCTCTATAAGCCGTGCCGGCAAAGAGCCGGCGTTGAGTTTATTGACCATATCCTCGACTTGTGTTTGAGCGAAACTGCCTGTTATGATTCCCTGTCTGCGTATCCTGCTTTGGATATGTGGCGCCGATATCGCAATTCCATCGAGAAGAATACAGAGGGGCTTGCCGATATTCTTGCTGGTAACGTTAGAGAATAATACCCCTCCTTTTTCGTCCAATAGAAAGCCGATTGCTCTTCTGCCCATATTGTCACTTGTAGGATTGGCCTTTTCCAGCTTCCATTGTTTTCCGCTGGGATTGTGCAGCAGTGTATCATTTGGCTTATTGCTTGCCAGAACATAATATTTATCACCGAATTGTGCGACTATTGCAGGTCGTTCTTCCGCGTCGGCCGATCTCCATTCTTCGATATTTTCAATTTCGCACCATATATAGTTGTTATCAGATGCGGTTTTTGGTCCTTTTTCTTTGAGTCTTTCAACATAGCTGGCCATCTGGTCCATATCTACGTCGGGATGTCCCTGCGTTGGAAGTATTCTGTACTCCAATATTCCGGCACCCTTGAGCATTCGCTGAAGGTCCTTCGGGTCGTCGAGTCTGCCTCTGAAAGGCCGGTATTCGTCAAATGCCGCGACTGTTTTTTCAATTTCCCCTACTCTGTCGGGAAAATTGGTTGTGAGCTTATCGTACTCCTCTTTGCGTTTCGATGACTTGGCGGACTTTTCAAGGCAGATATTTAACTGGTCTTCACTGAGATTTAACTGGTCAATGGCCCTTATCGCGTCTCTGTATTCGGTGTTTTTGTTCGGGTCTGTCAATTGATTAACGACTTTGGACCACTCGTCAAAGGTCTTAACATATCCTGTCAATAGGTCAAGATTATCATTGGCGTCTGGGAATACTTTTAGGGCTTCCAGCAGAGTCTGCTCATTTAATTTGGCCCAACCGCTCCTTTGTAGCTTTATCTGGTTAAGGTTAAGACCGGCCGATGATATCTTTTCTTCTGCGGTCTCTTTGTCAACATCGAGTTCATCCCGTTTACTTTGAAGTTCCTTGCGTTCGTCGTAAACTTTGGCAAGGCTCTCAAGAATCGTTATTCGGTTTGGGTCGCCCTGTGCAAATTCCTTGAAAAGCTCAGGGCGTTCATTTGCCGGCAAATCAAGTGACCGCATGATCTTGGAACGGCTTACGTTTTTGGCCAACAGAGCATTTTGTGCTTTTTCGAAATTCACCCGTTTCACGCGGGCTTCTGCGCTTGCTAAGGGCATTTGTATCTCGAAACGGGAGTTGCCCTGTGGCCGCCAGATAAGGTTTTGAATGTTGGCCGGGTCGATTCGTCTTCGCAGAACAGTTATCATTCGCTGTGCCAGGTCCCTTTTTTCCGTTTCTTCAAGACCGTGGGTGTCAATTTCATAAATGAGACTCGTCCCACCGGCAAGATCTATTCCGGGCATTAGGGTCTTGTTTGGTGGATATAAAGTCCAGAATGCAAGGGCTACTAAAACAATAATGAAAACTATTTTCGGCGTTAGATTCTTATTCATAACTTCCTCTTACTGCGTTATTAATGTATATATGCTCAGATGAGTCAATTCATCTGTGCATTCACTGATTTACGATTATTCTTTCGTCACATTTTTGCCGATTGCTGAAGGTAGAACTTTTATTTTCGTATTATTCGACTCGTCAACTTTCAGCGTAATCTCATCGTCTTTGATATCGACAACAGTTCCGATAATGCCGCCGATTGTTCTGACTTTGTCGTTTTTCGCCATGGTCTGAACCATTTGTTTGTGCTGCTGTTGTTTCTTTCGAGGCCCTCTAAAAAGAATCATGTACATCAGGACGAACATCAAGCCAAGAAAAATCAGATTATAAGTACCAAAAGCACTTTTGCCCTCTGGACGGACTCCGGGAGCTTCGGAATCGGATGCCGCTGTGGTTGTTGTTGAAGAAGTATCCTCTCCGGCAACCGGTTCTGCTGAAATAGAAGAAGATGCCTCATTTTGTGCCAATATCCATACTTTGCTCATTTGTATTTTCCCTTCATAATTTCGTATATCACATTTCGTATTGTGATAACTGCGCGGTAACCCGCAGGCCAAATAGCAAATACTAACGTTTTTTTATTAATAATCAAATCTTTTTGCTAAGTCGGCAAAATTGCTTTTTTTTATGGCCTGCCTTATCCGGCTCATTAACCTCTGGTAAAACGTTATATTATGCAGCGATACTAAGATTGGACCGAGCATTTCTCCGGAATTGAAGAAGTGTCTCAGACTTGCCCGGCTGAAGTTTCTACAGCAGTAACAGTCGCAATCGGCTTCAATCGGTCTTGCGTCTTGTATATGTACATTATTTCTCATTCGCAAAGGGCCGTTTTCCGTAAAAGCGTATGCGTTTCGGCCGTTTCGAGTCGGAAGAACACAATCGAACATATCCACACCAGCCTGGACCGCAGCGATGATATCCGCTGGTGTCCCCACACCCATAAGGTAATGGGGTTTGTCCTCAGGTAGAAGCCCAGCTGTATGACTAACCGTTTTTATCATATTCTCATGTCCTTCACCCACACTTAAACCCCCGATAGCATATCCGTCAAAGCCCGTTTTGACAAGCTCTGATGCGCAATAAGTTCGCAAATCGAGGTCTATTCCGCCCTGGACAATCCCAAAAAGCAGTTGGTTGGGATTGTTGTGTGCTTCTTTAGAACGATTTGCCCAAAGGATGGTTCTGTCAATCGCCTTTTTTAGCCGTGGCTTCTCGATGGGGAATTCAGTGCATTCATCGAAGCTCATTATTATATCAACAGCCAGCCGATTTTGAATATTTGTTGCAATTTCGGCGTTCAGATATATTTTTGCGCCGTCTATATGGCTGGCAAATTCAACTCCATCATCATCGATTTTAGTCAGTGAGCTTAGAGAGAACACCTGGTAACCGCCGCTATCGGTAAGTATCGGACCTTCCCAGGCCATGAATTTATGCAGTCCGCCAAGTTTTTCGATTGTCTCGATGCCGGGTCTCAGCATCAAATGGTAAGTATTGGCCAGGACAATCTCCGAGCCGGTCTCTTTAAGTTGTCGCGGCGTGGTGCCTTTTACTGCCCCCGCTGTCCCCACCGGCATAAAAACAGGTGTTTCGACTGTTCCATGCGCGGTTGTTAATAAACCAAGCCTGGCTGCCGAGCTGGAATCTTTATGGAGAACCTGGAAGTTAGGCATATCAATAAATACTAATTATTTTGGAATCCGGATAATAATAGGAAAGTATCTTTTTTGCTTTTTTACCTTTTCTTGCCATTCCCTGGGCGCCGCATTGGCACATTCCGACGCCGTGACCCCAGCCTCTGCCGGATGAAAATTCCCATTTATCACCTTGTTTGACCATTTGGCAGACGGTACTTTTAAATTTTCGCCCAGTTGGGTCGATTGCCAGACGAAAGTCCTCAGCTCTTAGTGAATCACTTTTACCGTTTGAGCCGAGCAGCTTGATTTTAGTCAATCTGGAGAAATCTTCATAATCACTTGGCTCCACTGACTCGATATTAATAATTTTCCCGAGCTGCTTGAGATTCGGATACCTTTGTAATAGCCTGCTTACAACAAAAGCATTATCTAATTGAAGCATGGGCCAGAAGAAAAATTTCGGCTTAGCCACTTTCATGCAAAAGGAACAGGGCACGCCGATTAGCGGCTCAAAAGAATCACCGAATACATTTATGCTGTTTTCAGTATGACCGCCGCAGATTGAGCTGTAGTAAGTGGGAAATATATCTTCAGTGCCATCGGTTTGTTTGCAAACCAGCACCTGACCTTTTGTTTGATTGACGCTGTTCCAAATCTCGGTGGACTCTGCCCGGACGCCGCGGTAAACCTGATGTGCCGCTGTTTTTCTCATGTCCCATTCGCGATTTTTGCCGAAGCGTTTCTTAATATATAAACAATAGGTTCTCGCCGCGATTGCCTGGGCCTTGAGGGCCTCCGGCTCCCAGTAATCAGGCATCTCGGCCCCTACGACGCCGGCTAAATACACCTCAGGGGGAATCAGATTAATCGCGTCAAAAGAACCGCTTTCCGGATTGAGTAACAGCTTTAATTTGCCTCGATAAGATTGACCGTCCAAATTGAAGATATACGGCTCATCCGGATAAACAACTACCTCATCATTCATAAAGGGCCGGCCGCCGATTGTGATTTGGCCGTTAACTAATTGGATGTTGATAGGTGCGTCAATTTGGTCAAAGCGTGCTGTTGTGAGTTGTGTTTGAAGGTTTGGGTCGTCGGTAATGCTGAAGGACGATTCGATTTTCAGCACGCAGGTTTCGATATCATCAAGCAGCAGTACCCTCACCCAGAATTGTGGATCAATATCCATCTGGGGTATTGGTGTCGGGACCTGCCGTTTCTTGCAGCCGCTCAGAATTACCAGTAGAAGTAAAATGACCGCAAGATGATGTAGAATTCTTGATTCTAAATTCTTAATTCTAAATTCTCAATTCTAAATTAATCCAGACTTCGAAGTGATAATCCGAGGCTTACAAGTGCTTTTTTGATTTCATTCAGGCTTGTTACACCGAAGTTTTTACAGCCCAGAAGCTCTGCCTCTGTTTTATGTGTCAATTCTCCAATTGAGCGAAGGTTGAGCTTTTGAACGCACTTTCGAGCACGCACCGACAATTGGAGGTCATCAATGGGTTTATTCCTTAGGCCTTCATTCTCATCTGCGATAACAGCATGATCCGGCATTTCTGCCGAAGGAAGCTGCTTTTCATCAAGAGACATCCCGAGACTCAGGTTTTTCGGTTCGAGGATGGTTTTGATTTCCCTCAGAGACGTTTCACCAAAGTTCTTATAAGATAAAAGCTCCACTTCACTGATGTTGAGAAGGTCGCCGAGCGTCTCGATTTTCATCTTTTTCAGGCAGTTTCTGCTGCGCACCGAAAGTTCGAAATCGGAAATTGGAGTTTCCAGAATCTGGCTTTTGCGGGTCTGTTTCTTTTCCTTTTCCTCGTCATAAAACATCGTTTTAGAGCTTTCGATGTCTTTACTGAACAGAATAGCCCTTTTGTGATTCGGATGAATCTCAAGTACCATATCGACGCATTTCGCGGCTTTGTCGTACTGGCCGTTGTCTTCGTAAAGTACGGCTAAATTCAGCAGGGCATTCACATGGACCGGAGAGCTTGATGCGATTTGCTTGTAATAATCGATGGCCGCAGTTTCATCACCCGATATATCACAGCGAAATGCCAAATGAAAAAGGGCTCTTTGATGGTCGGGAGACAGCTCCACAGCCTTTTTATAATTGTCTATTGCCTCTTCATAGAGTCCCTGTGCTTCCTCAAGACGAGCGAACTGATAATGGTATTCTGCGCTTACATTCTCGAAATTTTTGCAGGTTTTGAGTTCCTTAGCTGCGGCTTCGAAATTTCCTGCGTGCCGATATGTGGCTGTTTTTTCCATGCTTATATTCATTTTGTCCGCGA
>VRUK01000005.1:0-70673 GCA_019456195.1 Planctomycetota bacterium
TCCAGCGTGTTCAAGGGCATTGATTATCGAGGCATAGCTATCTCGGACGGATGTGTATTTGCCGGTGACGCCGATGGTAATCTCCCGTCTGGCAGATCCGATCCTGTCCGTGAAATCGCACCATTTTGCCCAGGCCTTGCGCTCCTGTCGGAGTTTAATTCTGTCGTCTATTTTTAGCAGTCTTGCGACCTCGAAATCCATACCGACCTCTCTGAGCATGGCCGGTATCATATATATACTGGCTGAATCCGGCAGACTTATGACCCTCTCAAACGGGACATTGCTATAGACGCTTATTTTCTGTCGTACCTTCTTTGTGGTCGGATTTGTTGCTCTACAGGCAATAATATCCGGCTGAACACCCAACTGCATAAGCTGCTTGATTCCGAGCTGTGCCGCTTTTGATTTCTGCTCGCCAAGTGTTTTAGGCTCTAATATATAGGTAAGGGCAACGAAGCAACAGCTATTAGGCCCCTCCTCGTATGCCAGCTCACGCATCGCCTCGATATAATAGGCATTTTCCAAATCGCCAACAGTCCCGCCGATTTCCACGAAGACGATATCGGCATCTGATTCCATTGCCAATCGACGCAGTTTCATTTTTACCTCGCCTGTAACGTGAGGAATCATCTGGACGTCCCTGCCGAGATAGTCGCCGTGACGTTCCTTGTTGAGAATAGAACTGAATATCTGCCCGCTCGTAGTGAAATTCGCCTTGCTCAAGTTCTGGTCGAGCATCCTCTCGTAAGTGCCCAAATCCATATCGCATTCCATACCGTCATCGAGCACAAACACCTCGCCGTGCCGGAACGGATTCAGCGTGCCGGAATCTATATTCAAATAACCTTCGAGCTTTATCGGAGCGACTTTAAGACCCTTGTCCTGCATCAGCTTGGCAAGGCAGGAAGAAAATATCCCCTTACCCAGACCGCTCATAACAGTACCCATTACAAAACAATAGCGGGTCTTACCTTTCTTATAGCCCTCTGGCATCGGTGAGAAAAATTCGCTCTCAGTGGAAGTATCACTGACAGATGCTAATAATCCATTATCTTTTGACATAAATCTTTCCTTCTTGCCACAGCGGGCACAGAGAACATAGAGAAAATTTCCTATTCATTTTTATAAGCTGAAAGACGATCCCATTTTTCGAAACAAATATCCCGCATTGCCAGCGTTTCCATCAGGCTTGACTCAGAATCGAACAATGAATATGCAGTGATGTTCATTGAATCTAATTTCCTAAGTACCTTCGATTGCTCCGACACCGGAATGTTATATTTAATCATAACGTCCTGTTCTTCTTTATTTTTGACAGCTTCGTAATCGTCATAATATATCTCTTTTCCCTTTTTCTTAATACAAATTGTATATTCACTTTGCTGTAAATAATGGTTGCGGTGAGTTGCTATGGTCGGGCCGAGAGAACGAATATGCGGTTCTTTTCCATACCAAAAATGTTCCGGACACACAAAAATCGACACATATTTTATATCCTTCGATGTTAAATATATATCACTAAAAGCGAAATAAGCGGCTATGTATGGAGACCGGCTCCAGTCCAGCAAAGGAGAGGGAAACTCATTATGCCTTAAATATGCCATAAATTCATAAGCAGGTAAATTAAATTCTCCCAAGGATACTTTTGTATCCAAATCCCATCCCCTGCCAGTGCAAGTCGCAACGTGTTTATGAACAATCTTTACTATTGTATTATAATGGTCGACACTCATCTCCTTTTGTATTCTATCGAGAGCTGATTCCAAACGCCAACCCGAGTCACTTTGGCCTCTAAAAAGAGGATGATCCACATGGACTTCTGTTTTTTCTTTCTGTTCCCTCTTCTCAGAAATTATTCTTAATGAGGCCTGTTCAAAATCTTCCCAAGATTTGAGAGTTTTCTCTTTCATTGAATGATTTACTTTACAATTAGAATCTGTTCTCTCTCTGTAGCTATTTCTGTCTTTTCCTTTTTTTATATCTTTCAACAAATTCAGCGTATTGCTCGGATGTGTCTATACCGTCGCAGGTATGCTCGACCTTGCCGACAAAGATGTTATAACCATTTTCAATTACCCGCAACTGTTCGAGCTTTTCAATTTTCTCCAGCGGCGTCTGCGGCAATTTTGTTATTTTCAGCAGAAATTCTTTTCGGTAAGCGTAAATACCAAGATGCCGCTGATACTGTCCGATATTTCCTACGCCGGTATTATCCCGGTCATAAGGAATAGGCAAGCGCGAAAAGTAAATTGCGCTGTTGTTGCCATCTGTAACGACCTTAACAATATTAGGATCAGCAACCTGCCCGGCGTTCTGGAAATCAGCCGAAAGCGTGGCCATCGGGTAATCCGGATTGTCCATCAGAAGTCGGGCAAGATAGTCAATACTACCCGGATCTATCTCAGGCTCATCGGCCTGAAGATTCACAATAATATCAACGTCAAGGTCGGCAACAGTTTCGGCTATACGGTCAGTCCCGCTTTTGTGCTCCATAGAGGTCAGGACGCATTCGGCGCCAAAGCTATCAACGGCGGCAACAACCTTTTCATCGTCGGCCGCTATGATTACCTTATCGGGCAGTTTGGCAAGGCAGGCCTGCTCGTACGTATGTTGAATGAGGAATTTGCCGGTATCTTTAGCGAGAACTTTAGCGGCGAATCTGGTAGAACTGAAACGGGCCGGTATAACTGCTAAAATTTTCACTCTGGCCTAAACTTTCACGAAGGTTTAATTTTTCTTCCGAATAAGTAGTAACAACACAGGGAACACAAATGCCGCGATGACGGTGCGGCCTCGAAATTCCAACTGGGCGCTTATCATAGAAAGAAAAAAGACCTTTGTCAACATAGTCTGTCAGAAATATTTTCTTTTTGTCTTATATTCTCCAAGCCGGGCTCTTTTGAGTTGTCATGCCGGCTAAAGAAGATATACTTTCTTGACTGAAGGATGTTGATTTTTAAATATTGTTGCCAAAATGAAATTTCAGGGAGCCAGAATTATGAAAAAATTATTACCGGTAATTATATTTATTGCGATTGTTTTTATTGCATTCGGTTGCAAGCAAAAAGAAGAAAATGAGAATAAGTATAGTATAGCCGTGATCCCCAAGGGCACGACGCATATATTCTGGAAATCCATTCATGCAGGCGCCCTCAAAGCGGAACAGGAATTAAAGGCTGCCGGCATTGATGTGGAAGTTATATGGAAAGGACCCCTGAAAGAAGACGACAGGGAATCGCAAATCAGAGTAATGGAAGATTTCGTGACTCGCGGAGTATCGGGTATTGTCCTGGCGCCGCTTGATGATGCTGCATTGCGAGTACCGGTCAAAAACGCTGTCGGCTACGGAATTCCGGTGGTAATAATCGACAGCGGACTCAAAAGCGAAGATTACACCAGTTTTGTGGCAACGGATAACTATATCGGCGGTAGAAAAGGCGGCCAGCGCCTGGCTGAGATTTTAGATGGAAAAGGCAAAGTAATAATGCTTCGCTATCAGGAAGGCTCAGCCAGCACGATGAAACGTGAGCAGGGATTTCTTGATGTATTAAAAGAAAAATACCCCGAAATCAAGGTTGTCAGCGCGAATCAGTACGGCGGAGCAACCACAGAAAGCGCTTATATAGCAAGTGAGAACCTGCTGGCGCCGCTGCGTAAGCCCGATGGGGACCTAACGATTGACGGTATATTTTGTCCGAACGAATCGACTGCTTTTGCAATGCTGCGGGCTCTGGAGGACAGCGGCCTTGCGGGCAAGGTCAAATACGTTGGTTTTGACAGTTCCGACCGGCTTGTCTTAGCGCTGCGTAAAGGATATATACAGGGACTGGTGCTGCAGGACCCAATCAACATGGGCTACCTTGGAGTTAAGACAATAGTAGCGCACCTGCGCGGCGAGAAGGTGGAAAAACTAATCGATACCGGCTCGTCGATGGCGACTCCGGAAAATATGGATGAACCGAAGATGAAAAATCTGTTGGAGCCGGACTTCAAAAAATGGCTGAACGAGTAGAACCGGACCAATCAGCAATAAGGCTCCAGATGCAGGTGGTTTGTAAGCGCTTCGGAGCAACGGTAGCGCTGGAAGATGTCAGCATCAAAGTAGCTTCAGGCCAGGTGCTGGCGCTGGTGGGCGAGAATGGCGCCGGCAAGAGCACCCTAATGAAAGTCTGCTCGGGCGCTATTAAAGCCGATACTGGTCAAATGTATCTGGATGGTCAGCCGTATCAGCCGAACAATCCTCTCGAAGCCAGGCATGCCGGCGTTGCGATGATTTATCAGGAACTTTCTCTAACGCCGCATCTGAGTGTCGAGGAAAATATCATGTTGGGCATGGAGCCGGCGACGCTTGGTGTCGTACACTGGAAAAAGGTACGCCAGCGGGCAATCGAAGCAATCAAGGAATTCGATAACCCCGAACTGACCCCTGATGCCCGCGTCAGCAATTTGTCGGTTGGTTCGCAGCAGCTTGTAGAGATTGCACGCGCATTGGCTATCGGATGTCGTGTGCTGGTACTGGACGAGCCGACCAGCAGCTTAACACAACAGGACGTAGAGCGATTGTTCGAAATTATCGGCCGGCTTAAACAACAGGGCAAAGCTATTATCTATATTTCACACTTTATCGAAGAGGTCAAGCGCATAGCAGACAAGGTTACTGTCCTGCGTGATGGGGCAGTAGTAGGCGGCAGCAACGTTGATGCTATCTCAATCGATGAGATAGTATCGCTTATGGTCGGAAGGCAGGTAGAGGAGCTTTATCCTCGTTCGGAGCGAGAGCCGGGAGAGGTGATTTTGGAGATTGAAGACCTGGCCGGCCCTCAAAAGCCTGTATCGGCGAGCCTTAAACTGCGTCGCGGAGAAGTATTGGGCATCGCCGGATTAGTGGGAGCCGGACGAACAGAGTTGCTGAGGAGCTTATTCGGGCTGGAACCCGTCAAACGGGGACGAATTCGATTAGGCGTTTATACGGGTCCTGCTTCGCCGGTGAAACGATGGATGCAGGGTGCCGGTCTTCTAAGCGAGGACCGCAAGGAAGAGGGATTGGCACTATCTCTGAGCGTGGCGGATAATATTACACTTTCAAAGCTGAAGGGGTTTGGTCCTTTTGGTCTTGTGCTGCCGGGCAAACAGGATAAAGCTACCCGGCGATGGTTGGAAAGTCTGGATATTCGCTGCCTTGGACCACGCCAATCGGTTTCGTCTCTATCGGGCGGCAACCAGCAAAAGGTGGCTATCGCCCGGTTGCTGCAGCACGATGTAGATGTACTGCTGCTGGACGAACCGACGCGAGGTATTGATGTAGCGGCCAAGGCGCTGGTTTATAAGCTGATTAACGCATTAGCCAGCGGCTCACCTGCCGATGGGCGCCAGCCCAAGGCAGTGCTGATGGTAAGCAGCTACCTGCCCGAATTGATGGGTGTCTGCGACCGCGTGGCGGTCATGTGCCGCGGCAGGTTAGGGCCGACATACCCGATTGACGAAGTGAACGAGCATAAGCTTATGTTAGAGGCGACCGGACAGGAGATTAACGCATGAGCGATGAGCTGATGAGTCCAAAAGAAAAACGATTAAATTGGCGCAGTTGGCTGAATACTCTTGGGCCGGTATTGGCTCTGATAGCAGTGTACGGGATATTTGTAATGATTGCCCCGCCAAGTTTTGCGACCACGCGGAACATGGAAATGATAGCCCGCCAGACAACGATAGTCGGCGTCGCGGCCCTCGGTATGACGATTGTGATTATATCCGGCGGCATTGATTTGTCCGTAGGTTCGATAGTAGCGCTCAGTACCGTAGTGATTGCCTGGCTGCTGCAAAATGCCGGAGTCAATCCGCTGATAGCTGCAATCGGCGGCGTAGCTGCGGCGGCATTTTTCGGCTTTATAAGTGGAACGCTGATAACCCGGCTGCGGGTCGTGCCGTTCATCGTTACTTTGGGCATGATGCTTGTTGTTCGAGGGGCGGCCAAGGGTATCGGACGAGAGCAGAAAATCGACGTTGACCCGGAGCGGCTCAAATGGCTGGAGGAATTATTAGCCACAGTATCGAAAGAACGAAGCTGGATGATGTTGCCTCCGGGAGTATGGATGCTGATTATTTTAGCGATAGCAACCGCGGCACTGCTGCGGTACACACGCTTAGGACGACATACTTATGCCATCGGCTCCAACGAGGAAACAGCCCGCCTGTGCGGAGTCGCGGTCGATAGGGTCAAAGTATTAGTTTTCACAATTTGCGGAGCCTTCGCGGGCTTAGCCGGCCTTATGCAGTTTTCACGTTTGACGGTAGGCGACCCTACAGTGGCGGTCGGGCTTGAACTAAACGTGATAGCCGCGGTGGTAATCGGCGGAGGCAGCCTGAGCGGCGGAGAAGGCTCAATTCTCGGTACGTTAGTGGGAGCTTTGCTAATGACCACTATCGCCTCTGGATGTACACAGATGGGACTGCCGAACTGGGTGCAGGAGATTATAACCGGAGCGATTATCGTAGCGGCCGTAGCAGTAGATCGACTCCGGCATCGTCGCAGTCTCTGAGCAAACACTCAGGAACCAAAGAAACCTAACACCGGCTCAGTGCGGTTTTTATATGTGATCTTTTCAATTCCTTGCGATTAATCTGCCATTTTCCGGCGAAAAGTTTCATTTTTTTGCCAACACTTTGCCATCCTTGAGCATTATACTAATAGACGAACAAAAGCTGATTCGGATTGGATGCGGACTGTGAATGAGAAAAACGCGGATTTTGCAGTAACAGTGAAACAGGCAGCCAGCGAAAAGTCATCAAAATTAAAGTTGATGGATGTATTCTATGCTGAGCTTGGACGCCTTAAGCGGATTGCAGCCGGTTTCGGATTGAGCGCATCGGACGGCGAAGATGTCCTGCAGGATGTATCAATAAAGGCATTAGAACGTTCAGGAGAAAACAGAACTCATCAGGAATATATTCGATGGTTAACAAAAGTTACAATCAACCGGTGTTTAACAGAACATCGGCGCCGGCGAAGCTATCACAGACAGACACATGAGATACTAAAACGCCGGGCGGAGCTTAAAACAAAACCAAATCGAACAGATGAGAAGGTAATTAACGCAGAGGAGCTTGAGATTGTGCGGGAAAATCTGCAAAAAATCGATGATGCTTTACTGGCCCCTGTAATATTGCGGTATTTCTGCGATTTAAACTCAAGCCAGATCGGCGAAATTCTGGGATTAAAAGCCTCCACCGTGCGAAGCCGCTTGCGAGAGGGGCGAATGATTCTTGCCAAAAGATTATTAGAAAGAGGTGTCGGGACGTAATGGAAAAGCCATGCGAAAAGATTGAAGAGATGCTCGTCGATTTCGCCGACGGGCTGTTATCAACAGGTGAATCTAATAAGGTAGCTAAGCACTTGGAAAATTGCGAGCTTTGCCGAGAAACACTGGGAGCATTGCAAAAGTCACTTGCCCTTGCTGGAGCCATCTGGGATGACGGGCTGGCCGAGACCAAAGATATCCGGATTATAATCCCAGGTAAAATCCGGAACATCCCCTGGACAAGGTATGCCGCAGCGGCAGCAGGCATCATACTTCTGCTGACAACTTCTATTGTTTGGCGAACATTGATGAAGCCCGTAGAGAAAGAAATAAATTTCGCCGAGATAGAACGCAGGATAACAGAAGCGGGCAATGCCGCTCGATTATTAGCCGCAACCGAACTCCTGGCCGAATATCCCGATGCCCAAACAATCGTAAAAGACCAGTATCGCTATATTGTAGAAACATACCCGGAAACATCCGCAGCCAACAAAGCCAAATTAAAAATGCAGTAATTCAGTTAAGGAGATTAGAAAATGATTAAGTCGAGAAAACACCAATTAGGAATAGTCCTGCTTTTAGCCTGCATTTGTGTACCCCTATTAGGCGCTGAGCCCAACGAAGCCACAATAGAACTTGAATTTGAAATCAGCAGCGCTCGGCCATCCATGTCCCAAATAAGAAGCCTACGGCCTCCTTTCGGATCAACCCATTTTGCTAAGTTATATATTAGGGGGCGATGGAATTCACAACCGATTAAAGATGAAGATCCGGTACTTGCGATACTCTCGACTACTGCAGCCCGTGCAATGTCTCCGACACAACGTGAGCTTGTTTCAACGCTTCCATTTAAGTCTATTGACTTTGGGAAGGCGAGAGGAAATCACACTTATTTCCGCCTGTTCGGCGTAGGTGAATACGATACACAGAAGATGGTCAAGGCTTTTATTGAGGCATTGGAGAATAAAGCTAATAAAGAAGTGCAGCATTATCTAAACAAAATAAAGGAATCTAAGAAAAAAATAGCTGAAGTTAAGAAGGAGCTGCCCGAAAAACAGAAACAACTCAAAGAGGCTGAATTAAAATTTAAAGAAATCAAAAATACTCGCTATTCCCCGGACAACTCCAATGAAACATATAGAAAGTCCATGGAAACTGTGTTTCAAATGGACAAGACGTTGGATACCTTGGAAATCGAACTCGCCGGGATACAGGATAAACTGAAAAAAATCTTAAAGTATCGACAAAATAAATATGCAGATGATGCTAAAAAATTCTCCTCAGAGACCTTAGATAAATTAGACCAAATGTATGTTGAGCAATTGATTGAGTTAAGTAGTGCAAAGTCCCGACAAGAAGCCGCTGTTCAGATTCGTGAACGCGAAAAAGAGTTTCTTGTTTTATTCAACCGACGGATTAATCTTGAAGAGGAAGTGAAGCAGTTAAAACGAGATCTGGGAAGTGCTGAAAATAATCTATCTATTTTTGAGAATATTCTGGCTAATCCGCTCCCGGAGATGCGGCCGCCAAAGGTTTTCCGGAACAAGGTAACCATTTATCCGGTGAGGTAGGCTTTTCGGCTCAATTACGTAAGGAAAGAAAAATATTCTTTGGTTTTTCCTTGACAAAATAGAACAAATATGGTTTAATGTAATTTATTATGAAGCAGATAAACCGTAAAAATACCGGTAATTGGTGGTGGCCTGAAGGATAAAATCCAACAGGCGAGCGGTAATTTGCTGTAAAAAATTAGAATAATGATCGTATAAAGCAGCCTGTTGAAAAACGCAGACTGCTTTTTTTGTTTGTATTTTTGGCAATTTGGCAATAGAAAGTACCGATAAAGGTTAAGCTTATGGAAGATTACAGGCAAATAATAAACGAGGCCAGGCCGGGCCAAATCGTACCAATCGTCAAAGAGATTGATATTGACGAGCCGGTGGATTTTTTCGCTAAGCTCAGTGACTACGGCAGGGCTGAAAACTGCTGCTTATTCGAAGCAACCGACTATTTGTCGGAAAATGCGATGAGCTTCGGAACCGCCAGGCCGGCACTTTACCTCGCCGGGACCGGTGCTGATTTTACCATTAAGGCTCTGACTATTACCGGCGGGCGTATATTGGAATATCTGTACGCCAACAAAGAAAGGTTCGATTTTTGCGAGTCGGTCGAATTCAGCCCGGAGGCAATTGTCGGGCGAATCAAACAAATCGACGAAGTAGTCGATGAGCAGACCCGTCTGACAAGCATAAATCAAATGGACGTACTGCGGGCGGTTGCGTTTGCTTTTAGCCTGGCCGTCAAGCCATTTAGAGTAACCTGCGGGCTGCTCGGGGCCTTGAGCTACGATTTTATAGACCAGTTTGAGAAACTCCCCCGCAGTGAAACAGACCTGTTGGGCAATCCTGATTACGAGCTTTACTTCGCCGACAATATCTTCCTGATGGACCACGAACACAGCAAAGGTTATGTGATTGTCAATTGTATCATAACCAACGGCGACCGCGAGGCAACAATCGCCGAAGCGAAGGAGTGTTTCGATTACTATTTCAATATCGCAGCAACACAAACTCCAAAGCCGCAAAACTTTAAGGGCTCTCTTGAACCAGCTTCAACCGATACAAACCAGGATGAGTATGAGACAATGGTGCGCCAAGCCAAAAAGCACATCATCGATGGCGATATTTTTCAGGTGGTTTTGAGCAGGACAATAACCGAGCCTTGTCCGGATGAGCCGCTGGATGTTTATAAAAGGCTCAGGGCGTTGAATCCTTCGCCATATATGTTTTATCTGAACACGCCTAATACGATACTAATGGGTTCGAGCCCGGAGTTGAATCTGCGTGTAAGCGGGACAGAAAAGGCAAATGTTGAAATCAGGCCGATAGCCGGCACAAAACCCAGAGGCAAAGTCGGCAATAAAATCGACGCCGATACCGATTTCAGATATGAGGCCGAACTTAAGCTCGACCGTAAGGAATTGGCCGAGCATATAATGCTGGTCGATTTGGCCAGGAACGATATCGCGCGTGTGGCCGAGCCGGGCAGCCGGGTTGTTACTGAGTTGCTCACGGTTGAAAAATACGCTTCCGTCCAGCATTTGGTTAGTAATGTCAAGGGCATACTCTCGGATGAGCTTGATGCACTGAGTGCATACTTGGCCACGATGAATATGGGCACGCTCACCGGAGCGCCGAAGATTGAGGCAATGAAGATAATTCGCCAGTTGGAAAAAACCAAACGAGGCTATTACGGCGGCGCTGTCTGCTACCTAACGGTCGATGGCCAGTTCGACAGTTGTATAACTATAAGAAGCCTCCAGGTAAGGGACCATACCGCCTATATCCGGGTCGGAGCCGGCATCGTGCACGACAGCGTCCCAAAAACCGAATTTGAAGAAACCCAACATAAAGCAAACTCCTGTCTGCGAGCGATTCGCGAACAGTAGAAAAACAAAAGTAGGAAAAATCCTATGGAAGATAGAAACAGAAAAGTGTTGTTCATCGACAATTTCGATTCGTTTACATACAATCTCGTCGATGATTTTTGCAAACGCAACTGTCTGGCCAAGGTCTATCGGGCCGACACTGCACTTGAAAAACTAAAAGTATTAGCCGACGAATTTGAGCCTGACCTGCTTGTAATTTCACCCGGGCCGGGCACGCCGGACTCCGCGGGTGTTTCCCTGCAAGCAGCAGGTTACTTCAAAGACAAACTCCCGATATTTGGCGTGTGCTTGGGCCATCAGGTAATCGTGCAGTATTTTGGTGGAAAAATCGGCCATGCGCCGAAGCCCATGCACGGAAAGCCTTCGAGAATAACCCACAATGAAAAGGATGTATTCGCCGGAGTTGAAAATCCTCTGCAGGCCGGAAGGTATCATAGTCTTGTTGCAGTGGAAGTGCCGGAATGTTTAGAGAAAACCGCTGAATTCGAAGGCATTGTCATGGGAGTGCGTCATAAGGAGCTTCCAATATTCGGCGTGCAGTTTCATCCGGAGAGTATTTTGACTCCCGCAGGCGGCAAGATTATCGAAAACATTTTATCTATCGCTGAAAATGTAACAGCTAACAAATAATCCATAAAAAAAGGAACCTGATTATGGCAGGAATAACAGAATACATAAAGACACTCCTCGAAGGTGAGGACTTGAGCTTCGAGCAGGCGACAGATTTGCTGGATGTTATTTTTGAAGGTGAAGTACCAGAAGCTCAAATTGCAGCTTTTCTTACAGCGATGCGGATCAAGGGTTTGAAAGCACCCGAAGTAGCGGGACTGGCCAAATCCCTGCGGAGCCACGCGCTTAAAGTCGCCCCCGGAATCGAGAACATGGTTGACGTTGTGGGTACAGGCGGCGCCGCGATAAAGACCTTCAATGTGTCAACGGCCGCCGCCTTAGTGGCGGCAGGTGCCGGCGTTTATGTAGCCAAGCATGGCAATCGCGCGATCACCAGCAAATGCGGTTCGGCCGATGTCCTCACCGAGCTTGGTGTAAAAATAGACCCCGGCCCCGAACTTGTGGCCGAGTGTATAAGGCAGGCTCATATCGGATTTATGTTTGCGCCGATGTTCCATCCGGCAATGAAATATGTTCAACCTATCCGCAAGAGTCTCGGCTTTCGAACGGTCTTCAATATTTTAGGACCTCTGGCCAATCCTGCTGACGTCCCGGCCTTGGTTTTAGGGGTAGCTGAGGAGGCACTAATGGAGATGATGGCTCAAGCCCTCAAAATGCTGGGCACCCGATATGCTATGGTCGTTCACAGCGATGGATTGGACGAAATTAGCACACTATCTACAACAAAAATACTCGAACTAAAAGATGACCAAATTACAAACAAGGAGTTGAATCCGGAAGACTTAGGCATGAAGTTCGCTGATATAGCGGACTTAACAGTTACCGACCCCAAAACAAGTGCTAAAGTCTTAAGAGAAATACTGAGCGGAAAAGAAACCGGGCCTCGCAAAGATATTGTTATTCTAAACGCCGCTGCGGCGATAATCGCCGCAGGCATGGCTGATGATTTCACTTCGGCAATCAAGATAGCAGCCGCATCGATCAGCGAAGGCAAAGCGTATGCTTCCCTGGAAAAATTAATCGAGGTCTCAAATAAATAATGATTCCTGAGACGGCCTGAGAGCAACAAATATGTTGATACTTAAAGTCAAAATTTGCGGCATTACCAACTACCATGACGCTGTAGCGGCAATGGACATGGGCGCGGATTTATTAGGCTTTAATTTTTATCCGGAAAGCCCGAGATTTATAACGCCGGAAAAAGCCGCCGATATTATAAACAAACTGCCGGGCTTTATAGATACCGCCGGTGTGTTTGTAAACGCAACGACCGAACAAATCAACGAGGCTGAAAACACATGCCACTTGAACTGGATTCAATTGCACGGCGACGAAGACCCGAAATTCTGCCATTCGTTTCAATCTCATAATGTAAAAACAATGAAAGCGATACGCGTAAAAACACAAACAGACATCAAACAAGCGGAGAGCTTTTTTACCGATGCTATTCTATTGGATGCTTTCGACCCGCAGAAATATGGCGGTACAGGATTGACTTTCGACTGGAATATAATTGGGCATATCGGCAAGCGTGTTTTCCTGGCCGGCGGGATAAATCCCGACAATGCGGCACAGGCGGCTAAATTAGGAGTTTATGGAATTGATGTTTGCAGCGGCATTGAAGCCGAACCGGGCAAAAAAGACCATAAGAAAATGAAAAGACTGTTCGAAAATATACAACATCTTATTGGATAAATACGAAACACAAGGAATAAAATATGAAATACAAAGGCAGATTCGGAGATTACGGTGGTTTTTATGTGCCGGAGGTTTTGATACCGGTTTTGGAAGAATTAGAAGAGGCTTTTTATCGTTTCTATGAAGACCGGCAGTTTACCGCTGAGCTGTCGGAGCTTTCTAAAGATTATTCCGGCAGACCCAGCCCTCTTTACCACGCTAAAAGATTCAGCGAGTATGTCGGTTTCAAAGTCTATATAAAACGTGAGGACCTTCTGCACGGTGGCGCACACAAAGTCAACAACACGCTCGGGCAGGGCCTTTTAGCCAAATATATGGGCAAGACCAAACTGATTGCCGAGACCGGCGCCGGCCAGCACGGCCTGGCTACCGCAATGATTGGGGCCTTGTTCGGGATGGAAACGAAAATCTTTATGGGCGTTATAGATATCGAGCGGCAGAGCGTCAACGTCCACAAGATGAAACTCTGCGGCGCAGAAGTCATCGGAGTCAAAGGCGGTACAGGAACATTAAAGGATGCCATCAATGACGCCCTTCGCTACTGGACGGCTCACGTTACCGATACGTTTTATCTTTTCGGCTCAGCCTGCGGCCCGCATCCGTACCCGACGATAGTAAAACATTTCCAAAGCTGTATCGGCAAAGAAGCCAGGCAGCAATGCCTCGATCAATTAGGCAGGCTGCCGGATATGGTTGTCGCCTGTGTGGGCGGAGGCAGTAACGCCATAGGTATCTTCTCGGGCTTTGTTGACGATAAAGATGTCAGACTCATTGGCGTTGAAGCAGGCGGCAGAAGTGTAAGCGCCGGCAGACACGCCGCGACACTTGTCGCCGGCAAAGTTGGCATCTTGCATGGTGCCAAGGCATATCTATTGCAGGATGAAGAAGGCCAGATTCATGATACAGAATCAGTAAGCGCCGGACTGGATTATCCTTCGGTAGGACCGGAGCATTGTTTATTAAAAGATACGAACAGGGCCCAATACGTAGCGGCCGAAGATGACAAAGTGCTCGACGCATTCGGAATACTGACTAAAAGCGAAGGCATTCTACCCGCCCTCGAAAGTTCGCATGCCTTGGCGTACCTTATCAGCCAAAAGGGCAAGCTGGACCCTGAGACAATAGCGGTAGTGAACCTTTCCGGCCGGGGTGACAAAGATGTCTCGATTGTAGAAAAACGCCGCCCCCTGAAAAATTGACCATTGACAGTGTTAGTTAGTGTTAAGGATTTTATTGATGAAGACATACAAGCAGGTTTTCTCGGAACTAAAAGAACAAAACAGAACGGCCCTGATACCGTTTTTCGTAATAGGCGACCCTGATTTTGATACGAGTCTTGACATCGTTAAAACAGCCATTGACGCAGGCGCTGATGTTCTTGAGTTGGGAATCCCCTTTTCCGATCCGATTGCAGATGGGCCGACAATTCAAAAAGCCGACATCCGCGCGATGAAAAGCGGGATAAACATGAAAAAGGCTCTCGAGTTTATCCGAAAGGTCAAGGATTACAAAGATGTCCCGATCGGACTGCTCATGTATTACAACTTGGTTTATCAGTACGGCACAGAAAAATTCTTCAGCGATTTCCACAAGGCCGGTGTAAACAGCGTTCTGGTTGCTGATTTAAGCATTGATGATGCAGATGAAATTGTTGCCCCCGCCAAGTCGGCAGGTCTTGACACAGTTTTTATGGTTACGCCCATTACCAAGCCTGAGAGAATGCAGCGGATAGCTTCGATAACAACCGGCTTTATCTATACCGTTTCGGTCTTGGGTGTCACCGGCAGTAGAGATAAACTCTCTGGTACGGTCGATGGCCTGATCAGCAAATTGAAAAAGCTAACAAACGTCCCGGTATGTGTAGGTTTTGGAATCAGCAAAGCAGAACATGCGGCAGCCGTTGCTCAGCAAGGGGCCGACGGGGTGATAATCGGCTCAAAAATCGTTGGACTGATAGAAAATAATCTCAACGACAAAGAGAAAATGCTTACTGATATTTCAACTTTCTTAATTGAAGTTAAAAACGCAATTTAGAGCCTCTCCGTTGGTTTGAGCTTATCTCTCATATCTTTATCTTTCACATTTATAGTGTGATACCTTATGACACATACCCGTAAGGTCTCCGGCATCTTAAAAAATGAACTTTTTATAGATTATCGCAATAAAAGGTTTTGCATCTGCGTCTATACATAACGGACACGAATGGATCCGCAAAATACTAATTTCCGAGTGTGAATTAGTCGGATCGTAACCTTTAATCTGTTTTGGAGACTAATATTATGAAAAAGTATCTAATTCCAACCATCGCTGTTCTATTGGTTCTGGTTGTGGCCTGGACAGCATTTGGGCAGGCGCAAGAGCGAGGCAGGCAACGTGGGAATATGTCTGAGGAACAAAGAGCCAGGATGCGTGAAAGATTTGCTAATATGTCTGAGGAAGAAAGAGCCCAGATGCGTCAAAGAGGCGGCCCCGGACGCGGCGGATTCACAAGCCCTGAAGACCAGGCGAAGGCCATTAAAGCGATTGAAAAGCAACTGGCCAAGCTCAAAGCAGCACAAATCTCGCGGCCTCAAGGCAGTTTTCGAGACCTTTCCGAAGATGATAGAGCAAAACTAAGAGAAAAGATGATGAAAACCATGCAGAGCCGCCAACAAGCCCTTCAAACAATCATAGCACAAGTTGCTGCGCTGCAAGGCCGAAGGCAGCCCGTAGCCGGAGCCGGAGCCGGACAATTTTTGATTATAAACACCAACGACCTGAGACCAATCCAGGCAGCAGCGAAGAAGGAAGAAGCCAAGGAGACAACCCAGCTCCTCGAAAGGCTCATTACCAGAGGCAGCGGCCGAGGTTTCGGCGGTAGAGGCGGTAGAGGTCCGGGAGCAGGCCAAAGACCTCAAGGCACCCAGCGAGGCCCCAGAGCACCAAGACTCGAAGGCGGCGGAAGACAACAAAGAAATCGCTAATTCCCAAACAACAAAGCGCTATTCAACGTTGGGGCAACCACACGTGGTTGCCCCTATGTTTAGCCCCAATAATCAATAGTAAATAATCTTTAATCATTTAAAAGGGCCTGCCCCACCAATGTCATTGCGAAGGAGCGAAGCGACTGCGGCAATCTCAATCTTTACAATATGAAAAACGTTTATTTTCTTAGGAGCAAAGCGCGGCAATCTCCTTTCTTGTCATTGCGGGCTACTACCGCCAAAACCTAATAAATTCTTTGCCATCTCTACTAAAGCTCTCATACTTAAGCTTATTCTGAATTGACCAATTCTTTAGTTGATCTTCAAACGAAAGCTCCTTATGGGCTTCTGGACGAAACGCAACATTAAGAAGGACCGACGCATCAACTTCATGTGAGCCTTGGGTTGCAACATCTTCTGTAATGTCATCGAGAACACAATAGTGAGGACGAGTGGTTTTTCGTTTCGCGTACCATATATTTGTACAATCTTGGCACTCGAACATATCTCTTTCGTCTACAAGGTGGACAATGATATTGCGACTACCGCATTTCCTGCATCCTAGGGACTCTGCTGCACCTTTATTTAAGTTCTTAATGTGGCTTTCAACCTTTTCCCATAGTTTCGATTCAATGTCATGCTTTGCCAGCTCTACAAGGTATTGAATCGCATCAAGTTCAAGAGCCAAGTTCAAATCAATCGCAGTAGGTAGGGTAGCTGAATAGCTATACCCATTAGCAGGCGAGTCATTCAAATACGCTTTCACTTTGAAATCCCATGCCTGATTATAAATTCTAATCTCGTATTGAGAGCCTTCAAATTCAAACATTACAGTTTTTAGTAATCTCATTGTACTCTCCCTGCCCAACACACTGAATCAGGGGCCGAGGTACGAGGTCCCTTGGATTCAGATGTTATGGATATTCACTTTCGACATCTTTCAATATAGAGGGTAATTCTCGCGATTTAAAACCACTGAGAGAATTGCATTTGCCACAAACAAAAGGCAACTGTCCACTGGGAGTAGAGGCCATTCCAACTTCGCAGGAAGGGCAATAAACTGACTTTTCAAAACCTCCAGAGGGCTTGCGTTTAAACTTGACACCTCTGTATTCAACAAACTTAGTGCCGGGAATTTTAGCTTTAAGTTCTATGATCTCCTCTCTTGCACTCACTAGTTCTTTTTTAAGATCGCTATTTTCTTTCTCTACTTTAGTAAGCATATCCTTTACGAGAGCTATATGTTCCTTCAGGATGACACTTGATCCATGCTCGTTAATTACTTTTTCGAGTAATGCTAAAGGATTTAAACTCATTTTATTTGCACCTATAATATGATATTATGTGGTTTCACTGATAATACCGAACATGCTACTTCAAAAACAAATATTGACAACAAAAATGTCGTAAAATACACTTTTCAATTCCGGGGCCACCATACTCAATTCCAGCCGATCTCTGCGTCCCAAAACTCCGCAGTAATTAAGCCCGCTCGCTGTCGTCTATCAAAACCTATCATTATCAAGCACAACTGATCGAAAAATGTGCCCCCTATAGGGCAGGCGCACACCTGTAATTTCTCCATTTTTTTGTTAGGCGATCTCTTCAAGATCGATCTCCCAGAATTCATTTGCACTCTTGACTTTTGTTGCTCTCGTCCTCCGATAGGACGAACCCTTAAGCATGACAACCTCGAATTCATTACAGTGGGCATGCTGGAATGGTTCTATATAACGAGCAGTTCTTGATTTGATACGAAGCAATACCGACAGATTTGGATTTTCGCAATCAGGACCTTCGGCCCACGATCTACCTATTTCTTCCGATATTGTAGCGCTATCATGAGAATGGATCGTAGTTTCCTTACATCCTTCAATCCATGATCTGATGTGCTTGATCCGCTCGGTCCGCAAGTTGGTAGCCCACAGACCGCGAAAAACAATCTCAGCACATAGCACGGCCTTCGAGAGAGCTGACGAGAACCGTGTCTCCAAAGAGCCAATCTCGGCCTTGCTCATGCCGTTCGGACAGACACCACAGAGCTGGTATAACCGAATATCTTCGTGGTAAACTCCTAACCACATACGAATGGCCTTTTTTTCCTCTTCGGTAAGATTGTCAGGAAACTGCTCGTAGCGTATATCTTTTCTTGACATTGGCTAAGTCACCTAGCAATGTATATATGGTGTCCGCATAAGACGCCAGGCCTCTCTAAGTGTCCGTATAACACCCCTTTGCCCAAAGCCCCTAGTTTCCTGTAAATGGCCAGTTGGCTCATTAACGCACATATTCCACCTCTTTATTTATTAAGGCGTTTGTAACGGGGCTAATGTTGATGCAATAAAAAAAAATACTGAAAAAATCCCCTTCAATGTGCTGCCTGCGGTTCGCACTTATTTTTTATCACTCCACCACTTCGTGTCTGCGTGAATGTATGATGCTCTTGCTGGCCTCCGGCAGCACAAATTACGTGCAAAAAAATATCAAAATTCGCCCAATTTTCGACATGGTTCAATTTCCTATGCTCAAAGGTAACACTTTTTAAGCTGGTGCAATGGCCACGAACAATCATAACAGTCTATCAAAACAGGAGTTGCGGAGAAAATGGTAACTTGTGGGGTATAGAAAAGTGTTACCCTGTTCTGAACCATGCCCAATTTTCGGTCAAAAACGCTCACTCCCAAAAACAAAAATAAAATATTTCCAAAATTTTTATCTCCTTCCATAACAACGACTTACGACCCAGGTCCCAAGAAAAATAGCTGATTTTTCGGTTCAAAACTGCACATCCGTCTAATTATAGAGGCAGTCTTTTTTTTACCCTCGAGTGCTGCTAACTTGACACGCAACAGGGGGCCTAAGCCCACAATATGAAATATGAGATCTAGAATATGAAACACCAAACTTTATCCGCCGCGGCGGATTTAGCTCACTTTAGGCACTTTAGGCACTTTAGGCACTCTTTCAATTATAACATATTTCCCGATACACTCTTTTATGCAAAACAAACCCAATGTCAAGTACGCCAAAATCAACATAAATACCTCTGCAACAATGAGATACGAAAAATTGGACAATTGGTTATTCAGACAAACAAAGCCAAAACAAACCCAATTCAAACCCAATTAAAGCCAAAACAAACCCAATTCAAACCCAATAAAGCCAAAAACAAAGCCAATTCAAACCCAATTTACCACCTTAATAAGGGTGTCAATTCAAACCCAATTTGCCGAAAGAACAAAATTGATAAATGGTGTGTATATACAAAGGAATAGGATTAAGAATAAAAATGCCGATTGGAGCTATGAAAAAACAAACAATCGAACTTATTTGGGAGGTAATATTATGAAAAAGTATCTAATTTCAATCATCACAGTTCTGGCGGTTTTAGCGGTTACCCGAGGCGCATTCGCCCAGGAAAAAGAACCCCCCGGCCAGAAGGTACTCCAACAACGGGAAAATATGAGGCAGCGAATTCAGGATATGTCACCTGCCGAAAGAGAAAAGTTCAGGGCCGAAATAGACACAAGAAGAAAAAACTTCATGAATCTGTCCGAAGAGGAAAAGGAGAAATTCAGGACAGAAATGCAGCAAAGATTTGGCGGGCGTATCAGCTTGTCTCGAGAGCAGCAGCTAAAAGCAATCAGTGCAATTGAAAAGCAGGTTGCCAAACTCAAAGCAGCCGTACTTAGTATAGGAGATAGTGACCGAGGACAATTTCGAGATCTCTCCGAAGAAGAACGTACTAAGCTCAGAGAGAAAATGGCAAAAGCAGCCCGAGAACGCATGACGGCAATAAGAGCGATTGAACAGCAGCTTGCAAAACTAAGGGGACCGGGACGACCACAGCAAAGACCTGAAAGATTGGACAGACCGCAAAGGCAGCGACCATCCAGAGATACCCAAAGCTCGGCTAAAAGAGCACCCCAGTTTGAGCTAAACAGCTTTGACGGCAAAACAGTAAGCCTCTCTGACTACAGAGGCAAAATTGTCGTACTGGAATGGTTTAACATGGAATGCCCCTTCTCTCGATACCATTATGAGACAAAAAACACGATGGCCGAGCTTGCGAATAAGTACAAAAGCAAAAACGTTGTCTGGTTTGCGGTAAACAGCACAAACCATACAACTCCTAAGGCAAATAAGACATTCACCGATAAGCGCAAGTTGCCGTTTCCGATACTCGATGACAGGTCGGGAAAAGTTGGCCGAGCTTATGGCGCCAAAACTACGCCCCACGTATTCGTTATCAATCCCAGGGGCAGGATTGTCTATGACGGCGCAATTGACGATTCACCTTTAGGCAAAAAGAAAGAAGGCGTAGTCAACTATGTCGATAACGTTTTGGCGGAACTTACAACCGGGAAAACAGTAAGCATCTCGAACACCAAACCTTACGGCTGCACTGTAAAATACGCTAACAAATAAAAGAAGAATCCGGCCAGCATACACAGGCTCTTCTTTGCCAAAGCATGTTTTCATGAAACATATTGGCAAAGAAGGTCCTTTTTTATTACAATCCGGGAGCTTGAAATAACTTTCGAGTGCCAATAAATTTGTCGGCATTAACCTTTTCGCAAAAAAGAAAGGAAGTGAAGGATGAAAAGGTCCCGGATTTCTCTAATCTTAATTGGATTCGCATTATGCAATTCTTTGGCCTGTGGCCAATCACCACAGTCCGGTTTTTATCTGCCGGAGAACCCATCTTACACAATTTTTGATTCCGTCCGTGATTCAGTCAGATTCGCAGAGTTTACGTTGGTTCCTTACAAGGGGCATCTTTGTAGCAAATCGAGCTTTGTTGACCAGAATGGTAATGTAATGGGCTGGCATGATTTCGGAAATCTCGAAGGCCCCGGCTGGGCAGCAAATGCCGTTGGTGGTGCTTATGAAATTTATTTGTTCGCCAGGCATGTTAAAAATCCATCTCTGGCCAAAAAAGCTATATCACTGCTCGATCATGTATTGGAGAATGGTTTTATCGATTACGAAACAGGTTTTATAACCGGCTACCGCGAAACCACAACCAATCAATTCTGCCTTAACTACCAGCACAAGAATAACTGGTTTTGCCCCGGCTCGATGGCAAAAGTCGCGTATCAGCTTCTTCTTTTCAGCGATGAACTCAAAGGCAAAAGAAAACACAAAATGCGAGATGTGGCTATCAAGACGGCAGAATGGCTTCATAAGAACGTAAAGTCCACATCGAACGGCTGGTTTCCCCGCCGCTGCGAACCGAGTGGCAAGCACTATCCAAATAACGCCTATGGAGACTCGGATATCTTATTCGAAAAAAGCGGTGACGGACTATTCATTATTCAGCTCTACACTGGTCTCACGAAGAGAGACCTTGCGGACTATTCAGACATAATCAGAAAAAAGATAACTGTTTTCATGAAAGCAGGAGGATTTTTCGGAAGCATTAATCACGATACTTATGACGAACATGAAAACGTTGCATACTCTGTGGCGTTTCGTGTTCTACGAGAGGCGGCCAGGCTGCTCGATGATAAAAATATCCGTGCTTTCGCTTTTGATAAATGCCTCGCGGGTCTTGAGCAGTTCAAGATGAAAGAGGACAGAAACGGCGTGCAGACCAAAGGACTGCTCTTTATGGAGAAAAGCTGGGACACGTCTTACCTTTGGGAAAATGCCGAAGCGGCACTGGCATATATCGAAGCTTATACAGACACCAAAAATCAATCGCACTTTGCCGATGCACTTACAATCCTTCGGGCTATAGCTAAACATCACCACGGCCAACACGGATTCTTGACAGAAGGTGTGGACTGGAATAACCATGTTGGCAAGCAGCATCATTTCAATCAGGCCGAGTACGGCGACATACAATATACCGAGCCACTTTTGAATAACCTGCATATCGTAGAGCCCACTTTGCTGGCAATTAAACTCGAAGGTACAGCACGCAACCCAGTCGTCGAACAGGAAAAGCAACCGAAGCATCTGGTACCTGCAAACAAAAATCTCTCACAGGATGCGGTGCAGCTTCTTTATAAGCGGGGCGAGCGAGAAGTCTATAGCGGCGGTGAGCTTGAAACGATAGGCATGCCCGTAGGTGGTATCGCATCAGGACAACTATATCTGCGCGGCGACGGAACGCTTGGCCTTTGGCAAATCTTCAACAAACACGTTTTCACAGGATACGGTTTGGAATGTTACCGCACTTACAGGCCCGATTCGGCAGTGGACTCTGGTTTTGCCGTGATTGTAAAGCAGGACGGCAGGACATTTGCCAAACCATTGAACAAGGATTTCGGAAATGTGCAATTCGCAGGTTCATACCCCATTGGCAACGTTCGTTATCGTGAAGATGGATTCCCTGTAAGTGTTTCACTGAAAGCTTATTCACCTTTTATTCCACTCAACGCGAAAGATTCCGCCCTGCCTGCAACAATATTCCGTATCAGCGTCCGAAATGCATCAAACAAAAAACTCTCTGTAAATCTCTTAGGGTGGCTCGAGAACGCCGTTCTCATTGATTCTGCAAAGGCAGTTCATGCTCTTCGTCGTAGCCGGATTGTCAATGAAAAGAAGCGGACACTGATTGTGCACACCGCCGAGAAGGCACCTGTACCCAAGGGAATTGTAAAACCACGACCAAAAATTGTCATGGCCGATTTCGAGGACGAAGACTACAATAACTGGAAGGCAACGGGACAAGCATTTGGCAAAGGCCCTGCCAATGGCACACTGGCAAGTCAGCAACAGATAAGCGGCTTTTTAGGAAAAGGGCTTGTCAATACATTTTTAGGTGGTGACAAACCTCATGGCACGCTTACGTCGCCGCCTTTCAAAATCTCGCGGAAATTCGTCAACTTTCTAATCGGCGGAGGCAATCACTCCGGCCAAACTTGTATCAATTTACTTATCGACGATAAAGTTGTGCGCACGGCAAACGGTAAGAGCAATGAAAAACTCGAATGGTACTTCTGGAACGTAGAACAGTTTGAGGGCAAAACAGCGCAAATCCAGATTATCGATAAACATTCCGGCGGCTGGGGGCATATTAACATTGACCAGATAGAGCTGTCGGATGAGCCGCACAAAGGGCCGATGGGACCGCTCGACAAACTCCCTGACTACGGCTCGCTGGTTCTGGCTCTCTCGAATGAGGCGATTCAATCTCAGAAGGTTAACAAGCTTATTGCATCTATCCCGGATAGAGACGTCAAGCTATACTCGAAGGATAATGTCACCTGGCCTGTTACGCAAAGACAAAGTACAGCTTTGGCTGCCAACACTGTGGAATTAGCACCCGGCGCCACGCGCACTTTCACTTTTGTCTTAGCCTGGTTTTTCCCCAATTACTCAAACGGCCACCAGTACGCCAACCATTTCAATAATGCATCCGATGTCGCACATTATGTTCTTGATAATTATGACCGTCTCGCAGGAAATACAGACAAGTGGCACAAGACCTATTACGAGCACAGCACACTTCCACAGTGGCTTCTTTTCCGCCTCCACTCGACAGTAAGCAATCTGGCGGCAGGTACATGTCAGTGGTGGAAAAACGGGCGATTCTGGGCATGGGAAGGTGTCGGCTGTTGTGCGGGCACCTGTACCCACGTGTGGAACTATTCTCATGCGCCTGCACGTCTTTTCCCGCAGCTTGAGCGAAGCGCCAGAGAAATGCAGGACTTTGGCGAAGGTTTCGATACCGAGAGTGGCCTGGTCGGCTTCAGGAGCAATCGCGCTTACGCCGCCGACGGGCAATGCGGAAGCGTGCTTAAAGCCTATCGCGAGCATCAGGCATCCGCCGACGATATTTTTCTCAAACGGAATTGGCCGAGTATTAAGAAGGCCCTTGAGTTTTCCATCGCACAAGACGGCAACGATGACGGCCTTATCGAGAACAGCCAGCATAATACATACGACATTAACTTCGAAGGGCCGAACACATTTGTCGGCTCGCTGTATTTAGCTGCACTCAGAGCAGCAGAAGAAATGGCAAAAGATATGGGCGACGAGCAATTTGCAAAACGCTGCCGAAAGATATTCAAAAGCGGCAGCAGGCTCACCGTTGATCAACTTTGGGACAGTGAATACTTCATCCAGCTTGTTGACCTGCAGAAGCATCCGAAATATCAATATGCAAAAGGATGCCTGTCCGACCAGCTTTTCGGACAGGGCTGGGCGCATCAGCTTGGCTTAGGTTACATTTATCCGCCGCAGTATGTGGAAAAGGCGCTTCATTCGGTTTGGAAATATAACTGGGCTCCGGATGTCGGGCCTTATAATACCAAATATAAACCGGAACGATGGTTTGCCAGAGACGGCGAGGCTGGTCTTTTTACCTGCACATGGCCGAAGACCCCTTACTATAAAGAAGGTGTTCGCTACAAGAGCGAAGTCTGGACGGGAATTGAGTACCAGGTGGCCGGCCACATGGTCTGGGAAGGAATGCTTGACGAGGCACTTGTGATTTGCCGCGGCATTCACGACCGCTACCATCCGTCCAAACATAATCCCTTCAATGAGGTCGAGTGCGGCGACCACTACGCACGGGCAATGGCAAGCTGGGGAGTTTATACAGCCCTTGCCGGCTATGAATATCACGGACCGAAGGGACATCTGGGCTTTGCCCCAAAGATAACACCGGAAAACTTCCGCGCCGCTTTCACAGCCGCCGAAGGCTGGGGCTTGTTCACCCAGAAGCGGAACAACAAAATCCAGCGAAACCGAATTGACCTGCGCTGGGGTAAATTGAATCTCAAGACACTTTCCTTCGAAGTCCCTGACGATTTCCATAAAGTCAAAGTTGTTGTAACATTAGACCGTGAAGCCGTAAGTAGCATCTACAAGCTCATAAACAACCGTCTCGAAATCAAACTGGCGAAAGGACAACTCGTCAACGAAGATCAGACGCTCGAAGTGGCTATTCATCGAACAGATAAGTAACAGGCCGTATAATTGTTGGAAGATGTTAAATCTTCAAAAATCTTCTTGTGTTTTTCGCAAATAGCTGCAAAATGTTATTCTGAAAAGCTCGGAAATCTATTCGGGCGGCAAAGTATTTGCCATCGAGGGTAACCGCCAGCCATGCCAGAAGAAAATGCTTCTCAGGCGGCGCGGTCGAGTTGGCCCACGAGAAGGCAAGGCATAGCTATCATAAACGATACTGAACCAGAAAGGAGCTAAATATGAGTTCGGATACCCTCCCCAGACTTCACAACGCCATGTGGCCCGGGCTGGTCGGCAAAGGAAATGAACCTGGCCAGGAGCCACCTATCAGTCTCGAACGGATGCTCGAATTGACCGCCGGTGCAGAGGTTAACGGCCAGAAGTTCGACGGGATTGACTACTTCCTTTTCCTGCCGCACACCGACCCTAACGCCAGCGACGACGAACTGAAGAAAATCGCCGACCTGATTCAGGGTTACGGTTTTAATGTCGGCTCGCTTGTCGCCCCTGTTTGGCCCGGCACGATCGGCGATTCGGCGATGGGAGATGCAGCGGCTCGCGAGAAGTTTCTCATCGCCGTGCGCATGGGATGCCGCATTGCCCGGGTATTCAACGAGCATGGCGTGCGCAAGTACGGCGTGATCCGGATTGACTCAGCGGAGTTTGGAATCGAAAAATGGCGAGAAGACCCAAAGACAAACACCTCGAAAATCGCCGAGACGTTCCGCGAAGCGGCCAAGATCGCCGCCGACCATGGCGAACGCCTGGCCGCAGAGGGTGAAATATGCTGGGCCGGCCATCATAGTTGGAAGGACACGCTCGACCTTCTCGAAGCCGTTGGAATGCCGGAGACACTTGGCTTTCAGGCTGATATGGCCCACACGTACCTGTTTTTGATGGGTTACAATGCGCCGGAACATGCACTGCTGCAGCCCGGCTATTCGGACGAGGAATTCTACGGCGCCTACGAAACGATGGTTGACAAGCTGCGCCCCTGGACGATTGACTTCCACATAGCGCAGAACGACGGCGAGGTACACGGCGCAGGTTCGCACGACAAGACGGGCAAGCACTGCGTAGCAGACGACCCCAACGGCAAGCTCGACATCGTCCGCTGCGCAAGCTACTGGCTTAAGGACGCCGCGTCGCGCGGCATCCAGCACATCTGCTGGGACGGGTGCATGTTCTCCAACGCAACGCTCGAAACGCAGGATACGTGGAACGCGATCCTCGATGTGATGCTCAAAGTGCGGGCGGCGCACGGGTGGACGTCTTAGTTGTGAATTCGGAATTGGTGCTTCATATATGTTTTTTATAGCCTAAGAACTTGAATAAGGAATTACTACAATGAAGAAAAAATTAAATATCGGGCTGATTGGATACGGCTTTATGGGCCGGACGCACTCAAACGCCTACCATCAGGTCAAACATTTTTTCGACGTCCCCTACGATCCTGTACTGAAGGTTGTCTGTGGGCTGGTGGAAGAAGAGGCCAAAGCCTTTGCCGATAAATGGGAATACAAATCATACGTTACCGACTGGCACAAGGTAATTGAGGATGAAAACATCGACGTCGTGGAAATCTGCGTACCAAACAATATGCACGCCGAAATAGCTATCGCCGCTGCCAAAGCAGGTAAGGCTATCTGCTGCGAGAAACCACTGGCGTTGAACGTCTCGCAGGCCGAACAAATGGTCAAGGCTGTTGAGGAAGCAGGCGTTCCCAACCTTGTCTCATTCAACTACCGGCGGGTGCCCGCAGTGACATTGGCCAAAATGCTCATCGATGAAGGCCGGCTTGGAAAGATTTTTCACTATCGGGCCAACTTCCTGCAGGACTGGACCATATCAACAGAAGTGCCTCAGGGCGGGATGGGAACATGGAGGCTGGACGTCAAGGCTGCCGGCTCAGGTGTGACCGGAGACCTGCTGGCCCACTGTATAGATACGGCTATGTGGCACAACGGGCCCATCACCGACGTAAGTGCTATGACAGAAACATTTGTGAAAGAGCGCATGCACACTGAAACGGGTAAGGTCGAGCCGGTGGGTATCGACGATGCCTGCACATTCATTTGCCACTACGACAACGGCTCGCTTGGAAATTTCGAGTCAAGCCGTTACGCACGCGGCCACAAGGCCCTTTATACCTTCGAGATCAACGGTGAAAAGGCCTCTATCGCATGGGACCTCCATGACCTCCATCGTCTCAGCTATTTCGACCACAGCGATGAATCTATCGTACGAGGCTGGCGATCAGTTCACGTTACAGACAGTGATATGCCGTATATGGATAAATGGTGGGTTCCCGGTCTGCAGATTGGTTACGAACATTCTTTTGTCCACCAGGCTGCTGAATTTTTGCAAAGTCTGGCCGACGGCAAACCGGCATCGCCGAATTTCCGCGAGGGCCTCGCTACACAGTATGTTTGTGACGCTGTATTGAAATCAGCGAAAAACAAAAAATGGGAAACAGTAAAGAAAGCGTAAGCACAAGATCGCGTGTAATTTGTAGATATTACACTTATGACGTACGACCTTATGCACTTTTGAATTAAGGAGTATTTATGTCTGCTAATTCTATTGCAAACAAAGCACTTGAACAGGGAAAAGGAATTGTAAGATTGGCGCCAAACTGGGTACCACGTTCCTTTTGTGTACCGGGTCGGCGTATCAAGCTGCATCCGGACGATTATTATGCGCTTGGCGGTGAACGAGGCGGTATTGATGAGCGCTGGTTTGCATCAACAACACCGGCGGACAACGGCCCTTTGACCTCACCGAATGAAGGTTTGAGTTTCATTGTCTTCGAGGATAATGGAAAGACTGAAAAAGTTCTGCTCAAAGATGCAGTTGACGAGCTTAAGGGCCAAATCATCGGCGACAGGCTCTGGACTGAACACCAGCGTTGGCCAATGTACTCGAAATTCTTCGATAACAAGGGCGCTCTGCCGCACCATATCCATCATCGCGATGAGCATGCCGCACTGACCGGGCAGTTGGGTAAGCCGGAAGCGTATTATTTCCCGCCACAGGCAAACAACCACGGCGGCGACTTCCCCTATACTTTCTTCGGCCTCAATCCAGGTGTAACAAAGGACCAGGTCCTAAAGGCCCTTAAGGATGCGGCCGAAGGAAGAGACAACACGATCACGAGCCTCTCGGCTGCTTATCGTCTTGATGTCGGCACCGGCTGGGATGTCCCGCCCGGCGTCCTGCATGCCCCGGGGAGCCTTTGCACATACGAGCCGCAGAAGGCATCGGACGTCTTTGCGATGTATGAGAACATCACACACGACCAGGTTGTGCCGAAGGAACTATTGTGGAAGGATACTCCAAAGGACAAGGAAGGAAACGTGGAGTGGCTTCTAAATGTTATTGACTGGGACCTCAACGTCGATCCGGATTTCGCAAAGAATCGCTTCATGGCACCCAGGGCCGTCCGGCCGGTTAAGGAGATGCAGGCCGAAGGCTATATCGAAAACTGGATATGCTATAAGTCAACCACCTTCAGCGCCAAAGAACTCACAGTAATGCCCGGCAGGACCGTTACAATCAAGGACAGCGCCTGCTACGGATTCATCACCATGCAGGGTCACGGCACGATAGGACAGTGGAATATAGAGACTCCGGCACTTATCAGGTACGGCCAATTGTCACACGACGAATATTTTGTCAGTGAACAGGCGGCTAAAGAGGGAGTAAAAATCACAAATCCATCCGGGACCGATCCAATCGTCATGCTAAAGCATTTCGGGCCGGATAATCCCGACTTGGTCATTGAGTAAACAACTATACCCCGTCTCTGTTTCGGCAGGGACGGGGTTTTCATTTGTATTCATCTTTTTTCAGACGTCACAGATAGTGACCGCCTCAGTTAAACCTTCGAGAGGATTTCGAATAGGTATGAACTCGTGGCCGACGTAGCCTTTGTAGCCTGTCTTTATGACTTCCTTCATAATCGCCCTGTAGTTTATTTCCTGGTTGTCGCCGATTTCGCAGCGGCCTGGATTACCGGCTGTATGGTAGTGGCCGATGTATTCCTTGTACTGTTGGAGACGGGAGATTACGTCACCGTCCATGATTTGAATATGGTAGATGTCAAACAGAATTTTCATTCTTGGTGAGCCGACCCGCTTGATAATTTCCATGACGTAATCGGTGTGGTCGCCCTGATAGCCCGGATGGCCTTTCATCTCCACCGCGACGCGGCTGTTGAGTATCTCCAAACACAAATTGACTTTTTTCCTTTCGGCGTAGCCGATAACTTTCTTGAGGCCATCGACGCAGTTTTTAGCACCGACGTCGTCGGGGATGCCTTCTCGGAAACCCGTAAAAGCAATAACGCTGGGAAAATTATATTCGGCACATGCGTCAATAGCCTCTCGGGTTTTGGCAATAACCATGTCGTGATATTTGGGATCGTTGAAGCCCTTTACAAATGGAGGATCCGGCATGCCGTTTGGCGCCAGGGCGCAAACAAGGCCGTACTTTTTAAGAGTGGTAAAATCATTGGGGCCGACCAGCTCTATGCTCTTGCAGCCAAGCTGCCTGGCGATTTGGCACGTCTTGTCAAGATCCCAGTATTCCGCGAAGCACCAGTAAGCAACAGAATGGTTGATTCGTCCTTTGGTGGCTGCCCGTTTCAGATGCCCATCTCCCGTTGCACAGGAGCCAAGAGCCAAGGCCGCAGCACTGGCAGCACCTGTTCCGGCAACCATCCTGAGCATATTGCGACGGCTTATATGATTATTGATGCGGTTTGTTGACTGTTTTTTTTCGCTCATCACAGTTCCTTTCCGTATGATAAACTTTTTAAGATTGAGCATTATTATAACAGTTGCATAAAACGTGACTATAGGCTCTTTCGTTAACAAGGTCAAGCATAAAACACCAGGCCTTGAACGGCTTTGAAATAGGTTTTTCCTTAAAATAAGATTTGACAAATAAATACTGACATGTTAATTATTACTGACTGCCAACACCTAATTTTGCAAAATTTTGTAAAAAAGTTTTACCATGAAAGAAAACCTGAATCGACGAGATTTTCTAAAAGTAGTGGGCACCTGTACGGCCACAGGGATTACAGCAGCTTCTTGTGCCAACCTTGACAAGAAAGTCACTACCGCAGCACAAAAGTGGCAAATGCGGCTGTCAACCTCATCGATACATTACATGCAGTTACCCATAGAACAGGCATGTGAGCGAATTTCCAATTTAGGTTTTGAAGCTATCGATATCTGGTCTGCCCATAATGGCTGTCCTCACCTTGACGATGTGACCGAACGCTTAGGACCGGATGGTCTGAAAAAACTTCTTGCTGAGTATAGGCTTAAACTGTTCTCGTTTTCAGTCTATAAGGGAGGCTACGAGCGTTATGCGGAGCTGTTAGGTAAAACCGGCGGCGGCGTAGCTGTTCGGGGCAGTGCCCCGCCGTGCAAGCCTGAGGAACTTACCGGCAGGATGCAAAAGTTTATCGAAGAGCTAAAACCTCTGGCGGAACTGGCTGCCCAGCATAACTCGTACCTGGCAATCGAAAATCACGGCGGAGCGCTGCTTTGTACACTGGATTCGCTCAAGGCGTTTGTCGATATGAACACGTCACCGAGGTTGGGCATTGCGCTGGCGCCGTATCACATCCAGTCCCTTAAAGCTTCTGTGCCCGAGGCGATACGCATCTGTGGAAAGCAGCTTTTTTACTTCTACGCCTGGCAGAACTACCCGGACCTGCAGCAGTTTCCTGGTATCGGCCCGACGGATATGGTGCCATGGATACAAGCCCTGGCGGATATTAAATACAAAGGATACGTAAATCCATTCATGCACGGCCACCCAGAAGCTGATGTGATGTCCGTAAATCTGGCCAAATCGAGAGATTATCTCAAAGATTGTTTCAAGAAAATCAGCACAAAAACGTGATAATAACTTATAAGAAGCAATTCCAGTTAAGATAAAAAAAGGAAATAATTATGGACCAAAAGCAAGAGCAATCGGGCAAGGCCGATAACTTAACCCGCCGCAAGTTTATGCGCAACGGTGCAACAGCCGCAGCGGGTCTTGCTGCAGGTCTCGGCGCCGCCGGATGCGAAAGTATGCAGTTCGGTAAAGCAGAGAAACCCCGCAGCTTCAACCCGGATATGGAGTACCGGCGGCTTGGAAAAACCGGGCTTTCCATTTCGGCTGTCTGCCTGGGCGGACACTGGAAGCGCGTCGATAAAATGGTTCCCGGGGTTTTCAAGACCGGAAGCTGGCTGAGCGCAGACCTCGAAAACGACGGCTTCAAGAATAACCGCCGCGAAGTTGTTACCAGATGTATAGAACACGGCATCAATTATATTGACGCATGCACATGGGAGGAAGTTACAACATATTCTGAAGCACTAAAGGGAAGACGCGATGCAATGCACCTCGGTTTCTCATGGTACCAGGAGGAAATGCGAAACGAGAAGTTCCGAACAGTCGATGCCTTGCTGGCAACCCTCGATAAGGGTATGAGCAAAACAAAACTCGACTACGTGGACGTCTGGCGTATTACCATGCACGAGCAAAGTGGACGGCACAGTACTGCCGAAGTTGACCAGATGATGGGTGCCCTCGAAAAAGCCAGAAAGCAGGGCAAGGTACGATTCACTGGTTTTTCATCACACGACCGTAAGCATATTAAATGGATGATAGAGACTTATCCCGACGTAGTTCAGGTTGTCGTTACCCCCTACACCGCCAAGAGCAAAGAGCTGCCGACAGACAGCATCTTCGAGGCGATAAAGGAGCATGATGTGGGCTTCTTCGGCATCAAGCCTTTTGCTGGTACATCACTGTTTAAGGGAGACAGTTCCCCTGACAGCCCAACAGCGGAGCAGGACAACAGGCTTGCTCGTATGGCTATCCGGTATATTCTCTGCAACCCGGCTATTACAGCGCCCATCCCTGGCATGATTAATACACACCAGGTGGATAATGTCGTAAAAGCCATCAAGGAACATCGCCAGCTTGACTTAGCTGAAGCCAAAGAACTCGAAGAGGCAATGGACGAGGCATGGGCAAGACTGCCGGCGGACTACCAGTGGCTCAAAAACTGGGAATACGTCTAATAGAAAGTAAATTCGCGAAGTTCATAACGTTGGCCTTAAGGGGCCTACAAAACAACTAAGGAAAAAAACAAGGAAAAGTATGATAGTCACGAAGTCGCAGGTCGTGACAGTGGTAGGATTTATAATGAGCAGTTTGCTGGTGTTTACAGCAAGCTGCTCATTTGAAAAAAAGACCTCTGACGACTCTACATTGAAACAGAACGAAGAAATCTCAATTGGCCGACAAGACAAAGAACAGCCAAAAAAAGAAACCTTTGTAGCTAATGCATTTTGCAGCGCATGCCATTATGCTTTCGGCGATGAAAAGCTCGCTAGTACCCATGAGTTGGCAGGCATCGGGTGCGAAAGGTGTCATGGCGAGTCAGAGCGTCACCGCAGTGACGAAGACAACGTCACGCCGCCTGAAATCATGTACCCTAAGGAAAGAATCAATCCGACCTGTATGATGTGCCATCCCAGGAACGAAATCAAACATGTAAGTCGTCACCAGTCGCTTTTAGCTGGAGTTGAGACGATTTTTGATAAGTCCACTAACCAGAAAAATTGCACAGATTGCCATGCAAAAGAGCACCGCATCAATGTCCGCACCATACATTGGAACAAGGCAACCGGCGAGCTGTTAGAAAAATAAATCCATGCGATCAATCAGTAACTCAAGCTGACTGATTCGAGCTGTTATCACTACGAAAGCAGAGGCACCTGTTTAAACGGTTGAAATTTCCTTGTGGCACAGACATAAAAACCTCTTTCAAATTTCGCTTAAACTTATATTGTTCATCAGCATTGCTGTTTCTATAAAATCAGTAACTTTTATTGTTTTGTCACTCAGGCCACTTTCCATTGCGTATTTCCTTCACATTAAAAAGTTTGGGATCGAGTACAACATGTTTTATTCGCTCCCGCTTCCAGGTGTAAGTAACATGAACAAGACCGTCGGAAGTTTGAATAACCGCAGGATAGGAGTACTCCCCTTCCTGGTTTTCCAGCACAAGCGCCGCTTGCCATTTCTTCCCGTCATGGGATACCGCCACATTTAGAAACTCACGATCTTTCCCATCTGAACTACTATGATTGTAAACCAACAAAGCCCTTCCATCATTAAGCATTACAGCATCTGTTCCGGCATCGGGATTGGGTAATTCTATAGGGCCCATCTCGCCCCACGTCTGCCCCATATCATCGGACCAGCCTTCGTAGATGCGCCCTGCACGCTCTGTCCTGCAAAGAATCTGCATCTTCCCGTCCGGATAAATCAGTATTGACGGCTGGATAACATTAAACTCCCTGCCATCGTTGAGCGGCCCAATCTTGTCCCAGGTCTCCCCCATATCTCTCGATAATTCAAGATGTACCTGCCACAGTTCGGCTTCCCGGTTTTTGCCGGTATAGTACTCGATGCTCGATGGGCTGAGAATCGAACCATCCGACAATTGAATAGGTTTGTTTTTAATCGGGCCCAAAAATCCATCAGGCAGTCGTACCGGTTTTGACCATGTTTTTCCACCATCGCCGGAAGTCTTGTATTCGCCCCACCATTCCGGCTCGTCATCACCAACTTTATAGAACAGCATGAGCGGACCGGTTTTCGGTTGAAACAGAACCGGATTCCAGCAAGCCACCTGCCTGCCTGATAGTTCTGAACCATCGGCGACCTTTTCCACAGGCAACCATCCATTTCGGCCGCGACGAGACACCCAGATACTCACATCAGGTTCGCTTTCTCTGCTTCCGCCAAACCACGCCGCTACCAGCCCGTGTTTTGTCTCGGCAATAGTCGATGCATGACATTGAGCGAAGGGAGCTTTTTCAAAGATATATTCACTCAGCACAATACCGGATGGATTTAGTATGTCCCTCGAAGTTTTGTTATTTCCTTCCGTATTGTTAATACCACATCCCGATATGTGCATCAAAAAAGAAATCATAGTCAGGCAAAAGAAACGCCTTTTATTTGTGACAAAATTCTCCATAAGCAGTACATCCTCCTTCTTGAGTTCTCGTGAAGCTGTGGCCAATTCTACTGAAATAGTTTCTTCTTTACGATTGGTTGAATATTCTCAACAATCCATTTCCGCATTTTATGCCCTTCCGGACTCTGTTGCGGGTAAGAGATAAAATCAAGCGATATTCCCAGTTCCTGTTCTAAACGAAGTGCAATAATCGGCCAGGCAACACCTAAATCAGCCACGACCGGAATACTTTTCTCCAATCGGGCAAAGCCTGACATTTCCATCCGGAAGGGAATCGACATGAGTTTGGTTTTGGGTAATCCTTCATCTATCGCAGTTTGAACTTTGCTCGACTGCTTCTCGAACTCCCATGCTTTTTGTAAGCTCGGGTCAAGATCGATGCGTATCAAAACTTTATCTTTCAAACTGTAAGTGGCATATCCTTCCCAATGGGACCATATACCATGCCCGGTGTAGGTTTCAAAAGGACCATCGTGGATTTCCTGTGTTAAGGCCACGGCAGACTCGATAATTACATCGGCAGACTGCATCATCCTGGCTACTCTTGTTGACCTTTCCGTGATAGATATAGAATCCCCTATCGCAAGCCCCACCATTCCGCCGCCGACCAACTGTGGTATAGTAACCAGAATCGGAATGCCATTAGCATGCGCCGCTCCGAGCATCGTACGCTCATCCGCGCCCGCGCCTGCCACTGCCTCGAAAGGAAGTCCTTTGCTTTTTGCAATAATCAATATCTCCTTGGCTAAACTCTCTGTACGCAATCCTAAAGGATAAGCCATATTGCCGGCTGCTTTAATGATAACATTTCCATCGAGCTTGAGCGTTTTCTCAAGCAGCGCCGTATCAATAAGCATTTCCTTGTTGATTTGCTCCAGCCAATCAGCCGAAGTCAAGGTCGCTTCGAAAACATTACCGCGGGGAAGTATATCTTCCGTTAGCCCAAGTTGTAAGCCGTCCACTCTTTTTACTTCTTCCAGAGTCCCCGCCATTTCATGAGCAACGACTGCTGAACTGGTAGTCACGCCATCGACTATACCTTTGCGAATAAGCTCCCCAATAAGCGTTGTTACCCCCTCATGCAGATTTGGGCCGCTACCGGTAACGACGACAACCTTGCCGCCTTTTTTCTTGGCCGATACGATACTGTCAATTGCACGATCAAGCATCTCTTTCGTATCGGGCCGAAGGTCCCGGTAGAGAATTTCGATAGGTTCTCTATTTATCACCATCGCTTAAGCCTTTCATCTGATTAATTAGTCTTTCCACTCTCTCTAAATCTTCAGGTGTATCCACACTTATACCGGCTGCTTTATCCATTTTAGTTTCGACAACTAAGATTTTATGTCCTTTTTCCAAAACTCGAAGCTGCTCCAGCGATTCAATATTTTCCAGATATCCTTGCGGTATTTTAGATATTTCCAAAAGAAATTCTTTACGATAAACATATAATCCAACATGCTCGTAAACTCGCATATTTTCTTCGTAAAGCGGATAAGGTATGAGCGACCTCGAAAAATATAGTGCGAAATCCTTCTCGTCAACCACAACCTTTACCACTCCTGGGTCATCAAACTCGTCTTCTTCTATTTCCCTTTTCAAAGTTGACATTTGAATCTCCGGATTATCTATCATAGGCTGAACCGCTTCATCAATCATATTCGGATCAATCAGCGGCTGATCGCCTTGTATGTTGACGATAAGGTCCGCCGGCATCTTCTCAACAACCTCGGCAATTCTGTCCGTTCCGGATTTATGGTCCGCCCTCGTCAGAATGGCTTTACCACCGAATCCCTCGACTATGGATTGTACTCGCGGGTCATCTACGGCCACAAAAAGTTCGTCCAATGTCTTTGATTGTTTTGCACGTTCATACACCCATTGAATCATGGGTTTGCCGGCGATATCTGCTAATACTTTCCCTTCAAATCTCGACGAACCATATCGAGCAGGGATGACTCCAACAATACCGCCTCTATTGATTTTAGAATTTCCCACAAAAATATCCTCAGGCTCGGATGTCTCGATTCCGGTTAATCAAGCCGAAAATACAGGCAACCAAACATAAAGCTGCTGTTCCGAATGCGCCTACGATAATGCTTTCAATGTTACATTGGGCCCATTTCCAGGAAGCTGGTAAATCACGCGCAAAAGTACCCCAGCCAATAACTACAAGACTTGCTCCGATAGAAACAAGGCCATGCCACAGTCGAAGGCGAACTCGCATGAAAGCTAAAAAAAACAAACCCAGAATAGCGCCGCCAAAGATTCCCGATATCTGCCACCATACATCCAATATGCTCTTTGCCCGAATCATCAAAAGAGCGGCACTGGTCCCAAGCAGACCCCATACCACTGTCGATGCCCGCAAAAATACCAGACTGGCACGCTCAGTAATATTTGGCTTAAAATATCGCTTATAAAAGTCCAGCAGCAAAACCGTCGCCGAGCAGTTCAAAGCCGAATCCACAGTACTCATCGCAGCCGCTAAAATAGCAGCAATAATCAGTCCTTTCAAACCCGCAGGCACTTGTGTCGCAATATAATACGGGAAAACCTCATCACCTTTGGTTATACCGGCCCGTACCAATTCGTCGCCTTGAGAGTAAAAGGCAAAAAGTGTTGTCCCGATATAAAGAAAAATTGCTGTAAGAGGAATATAAATCAGCATAGCAATCCAGATTGAACGTTTCGCTTCTCGCTCACTTGGAACTGAGCAGTATTTTTGCACATAGTTCTGATCCGCCAGCAGACTCCGAAGATTTTCCGTGATTCCATAGATAATCATCACCCATATCGTGCGGGAAAACAGCGACATATCCCAACTGCCTAAGCTGAATTTGTTCGCATCGAGAGCCGACTGGATTAAGGGTTCAGGCCCTGAAAAAACATGGAGTGACAAACTAACAGCGCAAAAGATAATGCCTACAATCATAATCATCGACTGCATAACGTCAGTCCAAATCACCGCCTCCATACCACCAAGCAGCGTATAAAGTATAGTAATAATCCCAATGATTACGATTACAACTCCAATGTTCCACGAAACAAATGTACTTAACAACAGGCCGGCTAAGTAAAGAATAACTGCAACACGACCTATCATTAACAATACAAACGCCAAAGCCGCATAAATTCGTCCCCATGATCCGAGTCTTTCCTCAAGAAAGCTGTAAACACTAATCAACTGTGATTTTCGATAATATGAAACGGCGTATTTGCAGACTACCCATGTCACCGGCAGGATACAAATCGAAAAGATAAAAGGATGCCAGTTGCTGTCGAAGGCTTTGCCCGGTGTTGCAATGTATGAAATACTGCTCGTATAAGCGCTCATAACAGCCAGGCCGGCCGCCCACGCTGGAATAGAACGACCGGCAACCATGAACTGCTCCGACGTCCGGCACTTGCGGGTGTAATAGACACCCATTCCAATCAGCACAGCTCCATAAAGAATAAGGATACCAATATCAATTGCACTCAGATTTCCCTGCATAATCTTTCAACTCCATATTTGTCCTATTTTTCGGGTGTAATCCCCAGTTCTTTTACAAACTGCTGAATCCTGTCATGCTCTTCCTGGCGAAAACGATGAAACGGTTCAGCCATAAAATCACTGCAAATACCGATACAAGAAAGCGCACATTTAATACCTTTGAGATAACTCGATTCATATTGCCCAACAGTATAAATAGCGTTACTTAGCTTCATTACCTTTTCATGCAGGACTTCGATCTTTGCCAGATCTTTTGCACTCGCCGCATTATAAAGCCCGACATAAAGCTCCGGAAGAAGATTGGCCCCTCCACAGACACCACCGTGTCCACCTAATAAAACTGTCTCGGCCAGCAATTCCTCCCGCCCCATAAGAAGCGTAAAATCCGGATGGTCCTTAAGCAGGATCTGAAGCCGGCGAAAATATATCATATTACCCGAGCTGTCCTTTATACCTGTAATGCCCGGAAAATCCGCAGCTGCTCGGATAGTTTCCGGCTCATAAACCAGCTTGGTATAACTTGGCATATTGTATAAAAAAACCGGCAGTGGTAATTCACTTGTTAGATGCTTGAGATACTCGAGTAATTCCGGCTGGCCTGCTGGAAAGTAATATGGCGGCGCAAGAACAACTGCCTCCGCACCGGCATCACAGGCTTTGTTGGTAATGTTCACGGACTCTACAAAAGACGTATCGGTTATTCCGACCAGCACCGGAACCCGTTTCTTCACTTGTTTGCAAACGCGTTCGATAACTTCATATCGAAGACGGTAACTCAGACTCGGCGCCTCGGCCGTTGTCCCTAAGATAAACAAACCGTGAACACCACCGGCAAGAATATGTTCAACCAGCCGCTCCAGGCCCGCTGCATCGAGCGTGTCTCTGTCCTGAAGTGGTGTAACCATAGGCGGAATGATACCACACAGTGGCTTCGGTAATAAATTCGAGTTCGATTTCATTTTTATCAATTCTCCATTTTATTATTAATTTGGCCGCACAATTCAAGAAACGCCAGTACTCTTTCATCCGGCGTGCCGGCATCGATATCTCCAACAACAACATCACACGGGGCATATTCGTGTGCAATCTTTTCTAAATCTATCTGTATCGTCTCCAGTGATTTATTCGTCAGGTCCATTGGCTTGTACACAAGTGCACGACGCGCATTATTAAATGTTTTTTTAGCTTTGGCCAGGTCCGAATCAATTCCCATATCAATATAGCCAACGTTAGGAACACTGGCATAATCATCGATATAGGGATCGGCATTCCAAGCGCAGTTATGGATGCCGATACGCCCAAAGGTTTCAGCTATCCGACAATCGAAAGGAAGAAGAGTCTCACGATACTGCTCGGGTGAAATCATATTGACCAGGCAGTTGCTGATAGTAAGGAAATCAATCTTCACGCCGCTCTCTAATTGCCGTTCATAAAGCCGCCTTGCCCCCTCAATCATAGTAGTACAGACACAATCGAAGAGGTGGCAGCAGCGTTGCGGACAGTCAATAATATCATAGAAAAGTTTTTCACCGCGTAGGCGGTAGGCGTTATTTAGTACTCCCTGCCAGTTCATGAATCCCTCTATCCGTCCTTCGCTGACGGCTATCCAGTCCACCTGAGCCATAAACTCCAGGAAGAATTGATTGCTGTCAAGGTCAGGTGGTTCTAAATTATCAAGCTCGTTATCACTTAAGTATTTATGTTCACAGTTTGGCCAGTTATTAACAGTATAAACAACCGGAATTCCATAAATTGCAGCCACGCTGACACATCCGTAAGTCCCGGTTAGAATATCCATAGGCCTATCAGGCCGATCGATACCACCAATTCCTGTATCGGGGAACCGGCGTCTTAACTCACTACGCATCTCCAAAATCGTCCTGCGTCTATAGACAGGATCGGTATGCCACTGCCGGCCAAAATCAATACCAATCGCCGAGTGATACCAATTCGGCGTAAAACCAATTTCTGGCCGCAAAAACGCTTCCTCACCCGTTGCAGGCCGCCGAGTGGCAGGCGCCGCCGGAGCTATATAGCTAATCAGTTGACAAATTTCTGTGGACATTACACTATTTTCTGCCATTGGTTTTATTTTATACCATGATTGCAGTATTGAAAAGTCAAAAGTCACGGGCCGATACTATAAGTACAAGTAATGTTCACTATTCTATGCAAAACGAGATTAAAAGCTAAAACAATAAAATACAGACTAAAATATCATAACCGGATTTAGTATAATCGTTCTTATGACTCTCTCTCAAGAGATAAAACACAAAGCAATTGAATTAGGATTCGACCTGATTGGCATAACAGAGGCCTCGCCCATCAATACCAGGCATACCGAGCTGTTCAGGCAATGGTTAAAGTCAGGCTGCGCCGGCCAGATGAGCTACCTGCACAACAATTTTGAAAAACGCACCCACCCCGCCCTGCTTTTGGAAAACGCTCAATCGATTATCTGCGTCGGCCTCAATTATAAACCGCCGGAACAAAACCCAAAACAGCCGGAACCAACTGTCCCAATGGGCAAAGTAGCAAGCTATGCCCAATATGAAGATTACCATCCGTTTATAAAGGAACGATTACGCAAACTAACTGAATTTATTAGCTCTGCCGGTAAACGGGAACACAAATTCAAGATTTGTGTTGATTCAGTACCACTGGCCGAGCGTTCACTGGCTTACAAGGCCGGCTTGGGCTTCATTGGAAAAAACCGCATGTTAATCAATCCCGAACTCGGCCCGCAGATATTTCTCGGTGAAATAATAACAACTCTAAAACTTTCAACCGATAAACCAATCACACACAATTGCTCGAACTGCGACAAGTGTATCACCGCCTGTCCGACACATGCCTTGACGCCTGATGGACAATTCGACGCAAATAGGTGCATAAACTATCTGACGATAGAATACAAAGGCCGGATACCTTCCGACATGGCGAAAAAAACATCCGACCGAATCTTTGGCTGCAACGAATGTATCATTGCATGTCCCTACCAGAAAAATGCGCCTGTTTGCAAAAATAAACAGTTCAAACGCTATAAAAACCTGGCCAAACTTGACCTGAGCCGGATTTTGAATTTAACACAACAGGAATTTGACGTCGAGTTTGCTGATTCCACGATTAGACGTTCAGGCCTCGATCGATTGAAAAGAAATGCTCAAATCTGCCTTGATAATATCAACAGGCCTTCATAACATTCCCTTTCTCCGGCGGATAAGCTGAAATTAGTTGACAATTCACGATGAATTTTCTAATCTAATATTAGCAATAACCTTATTACGTTATTATATCGCGTAAAGAAATAATATAAGCTACGGGAGGATATGTTTCCGTGGAAAAATACAGCCGTAAATTAGCAGCATCTTTGGCTTTGGCCGTCGCCTTTGTCATCATCTCACCATTGTCTGCAATATCCGCTGAAGTCAGTCCTAATATTACAAGCAGACAGATTGAAACCGATTGGCTTCGCCAGCAGGAGCTTCGCAACACCAGCAAGGTGTCCCCGGAAGGTAACGTCACACCCGAACAGGATGCGACTGGCGCCTGTGACGGCGTCAAGGATGGCAAATGGGGATTTCACACCGAAAACGAAAACAAGCCCTGGTGGCAGATTGACTTGGGCAGGCAGATGGCCCTGGATCGGCTCGTATTGTATAACCGCTGCGATTTTCCTAAGAGAACATCAAGATTAATCGTCCTGCTTTCCACCGATGGGAGGAACTTCGAACAGGTATATCAGCACGATGGCACGGCCTTCTTTGGGTACACGGATAACAAACCGCTGGTAATTAAGCTTAAAGGTGCCCAGTCCCGCTACGTTCGACTTCAACTGCCCTCAAAGAGCTATTTTCATCTGGACGAGGTGGAAATCTACGCCCCTGGTTCAAACCATAACATCGCCTCCGGTAAGCCTGCGAACCAAAGCAGCATCAGCCAGTGGTCGAAACCGCACTTCCAAAAACAGCATCACAATTTCCTGCAAATTGATGAAGTTTTTCAGCGTGGTCTTAAGCTCGCGGATAGTTTACAACAGCTTGGTGTCGACACCACAAAACAGGTAAGAACCTTAAAATCTATTACAGAAAAAACCAGTAACCTTCAATGGGATGCACCCGAAAATATTCAACGCTCATTATATATTCAGGCCCGCCGAGCTGTACGTGAAATGGCTTTTAACAATCCCTTGTTAGATTTCGATAAGATTTTGTTCGTCAAACGAGCCCCCGGCACCCTGCCTCACATGTCAGACCAGTACTACGGCTGGTGGTCGCGTCCCGGCGGAGGCATTTATCTGCTTGAGAACTTCAAGAGCAAAAGACCGCGTTCACGCTGCCTGACGGAAAACTGGCCAGCAGGAAGCTTTCTGCGACCGGAGCTTTCGTATGACAGCACAAAGGTCCTGTTTGCCTTTTGCCGGTACTATCCGCACGTAGCCGCCATGGAGAAAGTGGATAAGGACAAGCTCCCTGAAGATGCCTTTTATCATATATTCGAAATGAGTCTCGACGGAACTGATATCAGGCAACTAACGTACGGCCGATATGATGATTTCGATGCGAGATACCTGCCGGCTGAAACACTACACCTCGCTCAATCAAATCACGACATCGTTTTTCTATCTACACGAAAAGGCCAGTTCGTCCAGTGCTCTAAGGCCGGTTCCATCTCGACCAACCAGGCCACACTGCCCGACAGCTATGTACGCTGTGGAGGTGACAATAAGCGCCCATGCGCCGTTTTTACTTTACACGCAATGGATTCTAACGGCAAAAATCTAAGGCCTGTTTCGGCATTCGAAAACTTCGAATGGACGCCATCGATAGCACATGATGGCAACATTATTTACGCCCGGTGGGATTATATCGACCGCTTCAACGGCCACTTCATGAGCCTGTGGTCAACGAACCAGCATGGCTCAAATCCGCAGCTTGTCTATGGCAACTTCACGGAGAAACCACAGTGCATCTTTGAGGCACGGGCAATCCCGAATTCGCACAAGCTGATTTTCACAGCCGCTGCTCATCACTCTATTGAGGGCGGGGCGCTGGCTTTGCTGGACCGCTCACGAGGGACCGAAGGGACCGACCCCATAACTCGTCTTACTCCCGATGTGTGTTTTCCCGAGGCCGAGGGCTGGTCGCCAACATACTATGCAAATCCATATCCGCTTTCGGAGCAATACTATCTCGTGGCCTGGAGTGACCGACCGCTGCCCCCGCATCACGGAAGCAGCCAGGTTACAGGCTCCAGCAATCCTGTAAACGCCCTTGGCTTATATCTCTACGATTCATTCGGCAACCTGGAACTGCTTTACCGGGACCCCGAAATATCGAGTATGTACCCTATTCCATTGCGCAGGCGAGAAATGCCGTCAATACACCCTGATACAGTTGACTGGGAAGGCATGCAGGAAGGACGCTTTATAGTACTGGATGTCTATAAGGGCCTTCGACACCAATCTCAAGAGAGCAGCACCATCAGGCAGGGCTCCGTTAAACAGTTGCGCATAATCGGCGTACCGCCTAAAACTCAGCCGCACATGAACACTCCGAGCCTGGGGGTCTCAAAGGAAGACCCCGGTAAATTCGTCCTTGGAACGGTTCCGGTAGAAAAGGATGGTTCGGCCTATTTCCGAGTGCCGTCAGGAATATCTGTTTTCTTCCAGGCCCTCGACCAAAACGGTCTGGCCGTACAAACCATGCGCTCTCTCACTTACGTCCAGCCGGGACAGACGCTTTCCTGCATCGGCTGCCACGAATCTCGGCAGTTGGTCCCGCCGGTAGCAACCCAACCGTTAGCCGTGCAGCGCGAGCCGTCTAAAATTACTCCCGGCCCGAAAGGTTCCTGGCCTCTTCGCTTCGACCGCCTCGTGCAGCCCGTTTTGGATAAATCCTGTATATCCTGTCACCAACCTAATAGTACCAATGAAATAGCAGCCCGCTTTGACCTCAGCCCGCCCATGTCCTACGAAAAACTGCTATCGTTTGCGGACAAAGACCTCGAAAAGCTGGCCTTTGAAAAAGACAGATCCATAATTGGTCAATGCACGGCCGCTCAGAGTAAGCTGCTCGATATACTCACAAACAGTAAGGAGCACGAGGATTTGCAGCTTAACGACGATGATTTTAATCGCATTGTTACCTGGATGGATGTATATGCGCAAAGACTCGGATCTTTCAGCGAACACCAGGAAGAGCAATTGCAAGAGCTTCGTCAGAAAATGATGCCTTTATTAGCTGAGTAAATTCAGATTTAATAGCACTTTAAACATTGCACAAAGACCAACAACATCTGCTCGTTAGAAAGCATATCTTGTATTACACAAACAATACGAGATACAATATACGAAATGCAAAATCAATTACGGGGCAAGGAAAAAGTCCGTCTCACAGGAGGGCACTTCACAACCTTGATATACGTCAGTGTCCTGGAGCGTGTATATATCATCCTTTGAGAAATCGACATGCCGTGTTCGTAAGAACTCTACATGGCCATCGCCAAGCAAAACGTTCTGTCCGCGACGGTTGCCAAAATAACTGTGATTGCTGCTGTTAAGAGTTAACGATTTCCTATCGATCTTCCGCTTAAATGGCTTTGAAGAGTCCTTCGGCAACTCCTCAAACAGTGGATTACAATCTGCCATCACAATCTTCTGGCAGAGCAACTGACCATTTCCCATTTGGCGGCAGTTTATTTGGAAGCTGTAAGTTACACAATTTCTGTCAGGGAAATCCTTATAGGCTCGTATTTGTGAGGGAGTCGCTTGGACAATCCCGCCGCGTTTACTTCCCGGACAGACAAAACTACTTAGCTTGACGTAATCGCCTTGTACCAGAAGGTATATCTTGCGGGTATTGGAATGATTCTCGATGCCCTGATCACCCACTTTCCACCATGGTGCTCCCACCGTGGTTGCAACGGTTGGCTGCTGACCATCGTGGTCGGAAATGTAATTGCTCAAACCTTGAAAAATACTGCCCTGTTGCATCTGACATCGCTGTTGCCGCGAATGATAGCGAAGATAGCCGAGTGCAGGTAGAAAAACACTAGCTGCAATAATAAACACCGCGGCAGTTACTAACCTTGTGGCAAAGCTGGTCCATTGCCACTTGTTGACTGTAACCTCTCGAATCTGTTCGCTGGCAAGCAATTCTCGCAGCTGCTGCTGGCCAAAGTCCACAAGATTTTGAACTCGCGAAATAGTATTTTCTACGAGCTCATCAGGGCAGTTTTCAGGCTCTAAGCTGCCAAGTGGTTTAAGTACGGCTTTAACTTTATAGTGAATTTCGGCGGCTTCTTTATTTGATAAGATTAACGCCTCTGCTTCGTCGGCCTCTTTCTGTGATGTCAAACCTATACAGTAATCAAACAATAATTCTTTCTGCTCGTTATTCAGCGGATTCATTAACTTTCTTTGCTCCCAACTGATGTTTTCCACTCTTTCGAAAAACGACTTACTGCAGTGTGCAACCTGCTTTTTACCGTTCCGATAGGTATACTCAAAATCTCGGCCATTTGTTTGTAAGAAAATCTGTTAAAATATGCAAAAACCAAAATTTCTCGGAGATTTTCCGGCATATCCGATATAACTTGCCTAACACGCAGGGCGGTTTCTTCCTTTTGTAGTTCCTCATAAGGCATTGTGCTGTCAGAACTAACTGAATTCAACATATCATCAAATGACATGTCCTCCGAATCCATCATAGTACCGATAGGGATGGCGTTTTTTCGCTGCCATTTGCGAAGTGCATCCTTTGCCTTGTTTGCGGCTATGGTAAATAACCACGGACGCAAAGGTCGGGTTGTATCGAAGCTCTTTCTGCTGTTAAATAACTGTAAAAAAGTTTCCTGAAAAACGTCTTCAACGAGTTCTCGGCGGTTTAAAAACATGCGAAGAAAGGCATAAAGGCCGTTTTTATAACGGGTTACGATTTCACGAAATGCAGCCTCCTCGCCATCTATATAAAGCGTCAGAAGCTCGCCATCATTCAATTTTGTTAAATCTTTAGCCATACTTCAAAACAAAATGGATCTTCACAATAATACTATTATAAGCGATAGGCAGCTAAATTAAAACCTTAATCACAAGGATTTTACGTCTTTGGATTTAGATAAAACTCTGAACACTAAATCAAAAAACTCATCCCAGCCAAATGTCAATATATACAAGTATAATGTTTCTGTATGTTTCATATTCAGCGGCTTATATCGGACGCAGGTTATGGTTCGGGATGTTTTTTACTTGACTAAAAAGCAATTAATTTATATAAATAAGTGTGGTTTGTTGCTCGTACAGTCCGGCATCTTAGTTTTTTTATCTCCCTGCGGGCGGTAATACCTGATTTTTCAACGAATAGAGGAGGAGTGAGTATGTGGAGCACAGAGTCACGTCAGAAACTTTGTACTGCTCCGAAAATATTTTTACATTTCGATTTATAACATATTTTTCCAGGAAATTTATTACACCCAGGGAGTTGTTTTGGGATTTCTGTTATGCTATTTTCATCTACTAATCTACTTTTAGGAACGAAAATCTTTATTTGGAGGAAAGAACCATGTTGGAAAAACAATTTGTAAGAGCCTTACTCTGTCTAATGGTGTTAGTCGGTTGCTCAGCTACTATAGCTATGGGGGACAATATCCTGTTTATAGTCAATGACCCGACTGAAGGCTCATTCCAAAACGACGCTGTGATAAAGGATATCCTTGAAAGCCTTGGCCACACAGTAACCTATTTTGATGACGACGAAGATGAGGCAGCCACTGAGATTGCCGCTGCTGCTGCGGATTTGGTTTGGATTTCCGAATCGGTAGGTTCCGGCGCAATCAGGGAAGAAATCACAGAAATAGAAACTCCCATGATAGTCGGCGAACCTTACGCCTGGGATGAAATGGGCATGACACGTGGCGGCGGTGGAACTTCTGCAGTGGCAACCACAGATATAACCATCGTCAGTCCAGGCCATCCTTTGGCCGCAGGTCTCAGTGGAACTGTTTCCGTTCTGACTGATATCACAGGCGCCGAAGGCACAGCAGAATTTGGTATGGGCGACGCAGGAGATGGGGCCACCGTCATTGCAACGGTCACCCTGGCTGACGGCCTGACTTACGATTGCCTTATTATTTACGAAAAGGGAGCCGCCCTCGCCGTAGCGCCAACAGATGGCAGCGGACCGATCGCAGCCGATATACGCATCGGTATGTTCTTTCACTATTACGCACATGATGTATTGAACGATAATGCTGTTGCACTGATTGAAGCGGCCGTTAAATATGTCCTCGGTGTCAAAACTCAGGCCAGAAGCCCCGAACCGCGGGATGGCGCCTTCTATTCCGATGTATGGGCAACCCTTGGCTGGAAACCCGGAGATTTGGCTGTTTCGCACGATGTGTACTTCGGCGACAATTTTGACGATGTGAACGCAGGAGCCGAAAGCACCTTCCGGGGCAACCAGGCTGAGACATTTCTTATCGTCGGCTTTCCGGGATTCGCTTTCTCAGATGGTCTCGTCCCGGGTACGACTTACTACTGGCGTGTTGACGAGATCAATACCGACGAGCCGAACAGCCCTTGGATAGGTCCTGTCTGGAGCTTTACAATCCCGCCTAAAACTGCATACTCTTCCGACCCGGCCGATGGCGCCCTTTCTGTTGCAACGGATGCCGACCTTAACTGGACGGGAGGTTTCGGTTCAAAACTGCACACAGTATATTTCGGCGACAATTTTGATGATGTGAACAATGCTGCCGTGGGGATGCCCGTAGGAAATATAACCTATGACCCTGGCACTCTTGAATTGGCTAAAACTTACTATTGGCGGATTGATGAATTCGACGCCATCGAAACGCACAAAGGTGCTGTCTGGAGCTTTACAACCGAAGGTGGCGTCGCCAACCCTGATCCAGCTAACCGCGCCGTGGATGTAACACAGACACCTGTTCTTACCTGGTCACCGGGAGTCTATGCCGCTTCGCATGAAGTCTATTTTGGCGCCGATGCAGCCTCTCTGGAGTTAAAAGGCAGTGGAAACCTTGGCTCCGAGAGCTATGACTCCGGACAGCTTGAATGGGATACCGCTTACTACTGGCGTATCGATGAGGCCAATAGCACCAACTCAGATAGCCCGTGGACAGGCCCCCTCTGGAGCTTCACTACCGCCAACTTCCTTATCGTGGACGATTTTGAATCTTACAATGACCTCGACCCGGCTGACCCCGCCAGCAACAGAATATTTCTTGTCTGGCTGGACGGATTCGACAACCCCGCTACAAACGGCTCTGTCGTTGGTTATGCTAATGCTCCATTCGCCGAACAGGCTATAGTCCACAACGGCTCTCAGTCGATACCAATGGCCTACGACAATGCCGTTGGAAAATCAGAGGCGACCTTAACATTGACTTCCAATCGTAACTGGACCGTCAAAGGCGTCAACACATTGACAATCTGGTTCAGAGGTGAAGCGGCGAATGCCGCGGATAATTTGTATGTTGCCATCAACGGCAGCGCAGTGGTCAATAACGACAATCCTGATGCGGCCCAAAGAACTGCCTGGACACGATGGAATATCGACCTCCAGGCCTTTGCCGACCAGGGCGTGAACCTCGCCAATGTAACTTCGATTACCCTCGGTCTCGGTAATAAGAATAATCCCGTGGCCGGTGGCTCAGGCATGATGTACTTCGATGATATTCGCCTCTATGCTCCGTAACCGATAAGTCGTATATAAAATTGAATAGTTAATTAAATATGCTCTATTCGGGGCTTATACTGATTGATTCGGTATAAGCCCTTTTTTCATGTTGGGTGGCAGCCACTGAATAAGCGAAGCGATTGAAGTGGATGGCAAAATTCTTCCTTCATCCAACTTTAGCTCACTTTAGGCACTTTAATTTACTTTAGCTCACTCCCCTGTCCCCTGTGCCATTAATCCTCTTCCACCCGCCAGAATTTCTTTTCAGGTTCCCAGCTCTTTGATATTTCACCGCTTGGTTTTACAACAACCGCTTTACATTCTGCAGTAATTGTCCCATCAGGTAATAGTAATTTTCCTGCGACTTTCATGCCCCTATGTCCTTTATGCTCCAGCCAGCCAACTACCTTTAGGGGCGTATTGGTTGGTGTCGGTTTTCTGTAAGTCATGTTCAGTCTTAAAGTAACAAATAGATTATCGAAATTGCCGTCCAGCATAACAGCTCTACCCGAAGTCTCATCTAAAATCGCAGCGACAATCCCGCCATGTGCAATTCCCGGATACCCGTTAAACTGTTCGGGTATTGTGACAGTTGCTTCAATCTGACTTGCTTCAAGGTTGTTATACCATACCATTTTCAGCCCAAGACTATTGTCACGGCCGCACATAAAACATGTTCTCGACGTTGGTTGTTTGATCATCGAATCCTCTTTTTTCTTACTTCATTTTTCTGGGTGCATAATCGATAAAATACCCCCCGCCCCGACTGATTCTATTATGCTAACGATTGACACCTAAGGCAATAAAATATCCGGTATACTCGGGATTCCACATTTCAATAGATAAATGGAATCAGTTTCTTGGTAGCCTCCTTATACTTCAGGTACGCATCTCCGAATTCTTCGCTCAACAATTTCTCCTCTAACCTGATCCTGTTAAGGATAATCGGGATCAGGATTAACATAACTAAAAAGCCATACAGACTGGATGTGTACACTGGTATGCCAATACATACTGCCATGATGCCTCCCAGATATATTGGATTTCGGGTGAAGCGGTATATACCGTGTGTAATGAGTTGGTGGTCTTCTCTTATGACCACGGTCGAAGAGTAATTTCGCCAGAGTGTAGCCTGGCTGACAATCATAATTATTAATCCAATAATTAAAAGGGCCAATCCCCCAACGCAATGTACCGAGAACATGAACAGACCCTCTTGTCGCCTGACTAAGTCCCACGCACAAACCACCAGTCCTGCAGTAAAGACAAACAGCCCCGGCAGGGCAAAATAGAGCATGTCTTCTCTTATGGCGTTTCGTACAATTCCATGCCTCTTTAAAAACCCCCCTTTCGCCATTCTCTAAAATCTCCTTTTAACTTTTTACTTTTTACTTGTGTCTCTCTTTGCTTCCCCCTTTTTCTCTTTTTCTAACCACTCATTAATTTCTTCTTTTGTATCAAATATTCCCTCCTCATTATGCGGCAGCACCACAATCCGCACAAATTCCGCCAACTCAACATAGTTTTCCCCATCAAATAACTGGACGATATCATCCCTCACCTTATTCAGAACCTTCCTTGCCATCGGTTTTACTTTCTCAGTATGCACTTTGTCAATCAATACTGCCATACATCTGCCTCTTACCTTCAACGGCCAGTTATGCAGAAATTCCTGCCAAAAGAGCATCTTCAACATATCAAGCGTATCGTTTTCTCCCTCCCCAACCAATGCCTTCAAGAACTGAAACGAATTGTGCAGCCGTAACAATTGCCGCGGATTAGTAAACTCGAACAATCCAGCAAGCCGGTAGAACTCCATGCCCTCTTCTGGCCTATCCTTTATTTTTTTATCGTCCCTCTTTTTATCGTCTGATTTCCGCCCCTTTTGTCGTTTATTTTGTTGTAGCTTTAATTTATCGGAGCCATCCTGTGTAGTGGCATCAAATATCTGGCCACCTCCCCTGGCACTAATTGTTTTTCCCTTACCTTCTTCGGAAGTATCTGGAACTTGATCCTTATCACCACTTTGACTACTTTTTTCTTTTGGCAAAGCTACTTTGTCCGCTACGGACAGCTCTTTAAATTGTTTCCACTCCCCTTCTGCAAATCTAAATAGTTTCCCATACACATAATTCTCAAGTTTTTCATGCTTTATGGGTTCAAGCTTCACAGGAAGCTGGATTATCTTTCCTAAGTAGTCACGCGCCACCTGTGCCGAACTCCTCCTGTTCCCATCTTCCTTCTCTGCCAATGCCCTGTAATGCGCTTCAATTGCCTTGAACGCAATACGGTGATCGATGCAGATCATCACTATCACATTAGGTATCGCCATTACTAATCTTATCGCATCAAGCGTTTCTGCAATATAATCCGACTTGCATCTGTCAAGATCATCCACAAAAACTAAAAGCTTTCTATCTTTTCCTATTTTTCTGTCGGTAAATGGTATTCTTATACTTCTCTTTAATTTAAGTTTACACAATGTTGTAATATGTCTTTTCAGAACGGGGATAAGCCCTAAATGTTCTCCATAATCTGGAAGCTTAAAATAAGTCTGCAACTGAATATCTAACGGATGTTCGGTACTCTTCTTGAAAATACCTATTCCAAATAATGGCAATATCACATAAGCCACTTTAATCAAATCCTCAAGAAATTCCTCCAAGTCTGGCTTTTCTTTAAGATAGTTTGTTAATAAGATCAGGTCATAATTTTGCTTTAATAGATATAATAAAACTGGGGATATTATAAAACCTATCAATATTAATAGGCTTAGTTTATTCTCCTTGTAGGCAAACGCAACACGCTGCAATTGACGCTTAAAAACGTTCTTCTCTCTAAGCCCTGTTACTACCTCCTGTGCTAATCCAGCGGCGGTTTTACCCGTCTGCTCATATTGCCACGCATTAAACAAAGCAAAGTCAAATCTGCCTTTTTGCCGTTCCTTTAGCTTCCTTTTGAGGATTTCCATAACCGAGCTTTTACCTTCACCCCAGTTCCCCATAAGAGCTAACGTAAAACCGTTATTAAAATCAGTATGAATCATAGTATCTGCAAATGCATCGATTAGCGTCTCTCTTCCAAGATCGTCAACATCACTCACCTCATCACTTCGCAATGTGGCAATCCTCCCCAAAACCTTCAAAGCCTTCGATATCTTGGAGACAATCCCTTCTATTATTCCTCTGCCCGCAATTTCCATGGCAAAACTAAAAAGCCCTTTTAATTCTACCCACGCATCTTCAACCTCCAGAATTCCAGGACCGATGATATATACCTTAGCCTCATAAGGCGGAAAATTCCTCCTTGCTTCTGACTTTGTCCCTCCTCTCAACCAAGAATTCTCTTGTGGTGTATCATGTAAACCACAAAGTCTTTCTATATCGCGTCTTACGATGGCATACTTATTTCTTATCTCAGGATCATTTTCATCCCAACCAGCTATAGCTAATCCTAATTGCGAGTTATCATCTTCTACTCTGTGAATCTGAAATGCTACACGATCGGGCTTCTTTAATTTTATATTTATATAATTAGAACTTACCGCTTTTATTGAAAAAGAAGATTCGCTACCTATCAATTCTATAAGTCTTTCAAGTACCTCTTTTCCAACATCTGTAAGCTCATTTCTGAAAGAATTCAGCTTCTCATCACCACCACCTTTATCTCCAGAAGCTTCCGTTTTTGTTCCTATCTTCCTTCTTAACTCTTCATAAGTAGGAAAATCCTCATATAATAAATTCTCGTATCCTTTGCCATCTTTATCAAACTTGATGACAGAAAACTTTCCCAAACCTGTTGCAACCGGAAATACAACGTATCCTTCGACATCAGCATATGCAGCATTTCCGTGTAAGTAGTCCAGATGCTGCTGTGCCATTTTTATAGTTGAGCTGTCTTCCTTTAATCCAAATCCAACAATTGCTAAGTGCTTCTGCTTCTCATGATCATCTATTGTCAAATATTGTATTGTACCTATATCTAATCCTATATCATCAAGTCCTCCATCCCTCTCTTGCCAAATCCTAACCGATTTTTGATAGCCTTTTTTCACTACCAGGAATTTTTCAAACGCATCACTCAGTTGACCTATATCCTTAAAATTCCCTCCTTGTCCTTCTTCGCCACCATATTGTCCTTCACCAGATTTTCCTTCTCCATATTTACTCCCACCATTTTCAATTAGCTCATCCTTCAATTTAAAACCTTCTCCCTTCCATCCAACGCCAATTCCATCATCAGACTTAGTCTCACTCTCTGACCCTTTAATCTCATATGCATCTGAAAAGTTGGCTGGTTCGAATTGTTGGGCTTTGCTATCCACATCCGAATTCTTATTATTTTTTTCTACAATTTCTTCTGATGTTTTATTTGTATCATGCTTAAACTTCCCTTCCGGCCCATCATCAGACGTCGGAGACGCCTCAATGTCAATCCGCACAACATTCGGCAGACTCATGAATTCTTTATTAGTTGCCAGAATACCGTCAGGCCTTTGAGTAAAGATGAACTTCACTTTTTCAGGCAATTTTGAGATAATTTCCATCCACCATTGCCCAAATTTTATTGACTGTGTAGGATTAGCGTCAATTCCAATCACTCGGCGATGAAAATCACCATACTCCTTAACTGAATTCGAGAGGCTTTCAAGGATTGTTTTCGTTTGAAATTTTATTACAATTCCACTTTTCCATCTTCCGATTTCCCGTAGTACATCCGTAGGATTATCATTAGGACCAACACGATAAATATTGCCGTCATAGTGGAATTTCTTCTCATTCTCACCATGCATCATCATATTACCTAAAAGCCTGCTTTTTCCGCTTCTCTCCGGCCCGACAATAACAATCGCCTGCCCTTTTGTATTTGCATATACTTCACGAAACTGCAATAGTGCCTTCTCCCAGCGGCTCGACTCTGTCATTTCATCCATTTCTCCATATCTCCAAAAAAATGCTATTTCACATATAACATTGCATTTCCTTGCTCAGCTAAACCACTGAGCTTTGATGTATTCTTGCCTGTGGTGTTTACCAATCAGTTCCAATGCAACCATGTTTGTAAATCAATAGTAAAAATCCCGCCTCGGTTAATTCTATTATGATTGGGATTGTCGCCTAAGACAAGCAAAAATAATCCATAATTCAATCCCGCCATTCCCTAAAATTATCCCTTTTCTCTGCAAAACCTCTCAAAAACTACCACCAAAAATCAACAAAATCAACCACATTCTTTCCCCTTTTTTATCTGTTAATCTCTAATATTGTCATCCTCGCATGTCTTAAGCGGGGACCCACTTCTAACTCAAAACTCAAAACTAATTTACAGTGTCAAGTCACGGACTTTTTTATTTATTCCCCTTGATTCTTGTTCGATAAAATGTTATAATGTGCATATATTAGCCAGAAGGCTAACATAAATCGTCGTTATTCGACGAAATATAGACATTTTCAGTTTGCCTTTTTTACAAACTGCTTACAAAGCAAGGTCACAGGGCCAGCAGGCCAAGTCCACAGGATCAGCAGATCCAGCTACGCAATACGCAAGAGTTTACCCAAGTTTATCCCCGGGTGCTGCTAACTTGGCGAGAACAGGGGAAGAACCACTACTTGGGCTATAACAGGGGGCTTCACGATATTTGAGGAAATACCAATCATGAGCATCGAGAAACCAAATTTAGCTCACTTTAGACACTTTATCCCACTTTTCACTCATTTTCTCTCTACAACTGTAGGGAACTCTCTACAAATCACCCCTTTTTATGCAAAACAAACCCAATTTCAGAAATGCAAAATGAACATAAATACTTATGATGCAATGAGATACATAATTTCAAACAGTTTGATGGGCCAAAAAACAAAGCCAAAACAAACCCAATTAAAGCCAATTCAAACCCAATTAAAGCCAAAACAAACCCAATTCAAACCCAATCAAAGCCAATTCAAATTTGTTTCGGATTTCAAGTTTATGCGAAATACACTGGAGTCTACCCTCGGGTGTGCTTACTTGCTTGTCTGCCGGGGGGTTGGGGAAGAAACGAACTTAAAAGTTGTTATTGAGGTATTCCGGCCTGCCGTCGTCACTATCGTAGATTGTCTTATCTTCCGTTTCCGTCTCAGCATCAATCCTGACTCGCTCGATATGCTCGGCCCTTTTCGTATTACTGTCAACCGTCGCCAGGATCGCGCTTATTTTCACATCACCCGTCGCTATTTCAAACGGAAACGGCATCTGCGTCCTGAACGACTTCAAAACATTCTCAACACTCCGTCCAAGCACCGAATCATGCGCCCCCGTCATCCCGATATCAGTAATATACGCGGTCCCTTTGGAAAGAATTTTCTCATCGGCGGTCACGACGTGGGTATGGGTCCCGAAACACAGGCTCGCCCTGCCGTCCAGATGATAGCCCATAGCGATTTTTTCACTCGTCGCCTCAGCATGAAAATCAACGACTATAATATCCGCCTCCTGCTTGAGCTGCGGCAGAATCCTGTCAATAGCATTATAAGGGCAGTCGGCCCCCTTCATATAAAGCCGCCCTATCAAAGCAACCACAGCCACCGTCGGCCCCTTGGCAGTCTTATAAAGTGCAACCCCCCTTCCGGCCGCAAGCTGGGAAAGATTCGCCGGCCGAACAATATTATCGCATGTTTCGAGGGTGTGGATTATCTCTCTTTTACGGTAAGTATGGTCGCCTAACGTAATTAGATTTACACCGTACCGCAGCAGCTTATTATAGATTTGCGACGTCAGCCCCGACCCCCCCGCCGCGTTCTCGGCATTGGCTATTACGCAGTCAACATCCCTCTCTCTAACAAATGCCTTCAGCCGGTCGGCAACGATACGCCTGCCCGGCCTGCCTACTATATCACCGATACAAAGAATGTTTACTTTCATAATACGTTACTTTGCGTATTCCACGCAGCGAACCTCACGCAGCAGCGTCACCTGAATTTCGCCGGGATAGGTCATCTCATCTTCGACCTTTTTGGCAATATCTCGTGCAACTTTCATAGCAGCCTCGTCGTCCACCTGCTCGGCGTTAACGATAACACGGATTTCCCTGCCCGCCTGGATTGCGTAAGCGTTCTCAACACCCTTAAAGCTCGCGGCTATCTCTTCGAGTTTCTCCAGCCGTTTAATATATCTTTCGAGCGTTTCTCTTCTGGCCCCCGGACGCGAAGCACTAACAGCATCAGAAGCCGCAACAAGCGGAGTATAAGGATTATCCGCCGGAATATCCCCGTGATGCCCCAGCACCGCATTCAGTACAATAGGCGATTCATTAAACCGCTTGAGATAATTTGCCCCGATAACCGGATGGCTTCCCTCAACCTCATGGTCGATAGCCTTACCGATATCGTGCAATAAACCCGCCCGCCTTGCTATCGTGCCGTCCAGTCCGAGCTCTTCCGCCATCACCTGTGAAAGAAATGCAACTTCAACGCTGTGGCGAAGAACGTTCTGGCCATAGCTTGTCCTGTAGCTCAGCGCCCCTATCAAACTAAGCACCTTATTGTTCAAACCTCTTACGTTTGTCTCTACCGCAGCATCCTTACCAATCTGCAGGAGCTTGTTGTTGACATCTTTTTTAGTTTGTGCAACCAACTCCTCAATCCGTGACGGATGGATCCTGCCATCTTGGATCAACCGTTCCATCGAAAGCCGGGCTACCTCACGTCGAACGGGGCTAAAACCGCTGACGACAATCATTCCCGGCGTGTCATCGACAATGACGTCAACGCCCGTAGCTTTTTCAAAGGCACGAATATTGCGGCCCTCCCTGCCGATAATCCTGCCTTTCATATCGTCGTTGGGAATCTCAACTGTCGAGACAGTAACCTCGCAGGTCTGCTCAGCCGCATAGCGCTGAATGGCGGAACTGATTACCTCGCGGCTTTTTTCGTTGGCGGTTTCGACAGCTTCCTCGACCTTTCGCTGAATTAAAGCCGACATTTCATGCTCGCATTCGTCTTCGAGGCGTTTTAAGAGCAGATTCTTGGCCTCCGCAATGTCCATCGCGGTGATTTTGAGCAGTTGATTCTTCTGCTGAGCCAGGAGAACGGAAAGCTGTTTTTCCTTGAGGTTGATATTGTGCAGCCTTCTATCGCTATCCTGCTGCTGCTTTTTCAGCGTTTTGTCCCGCTGCTGGTTCATCTCCGTCTGCCGCTCAACCGTATCCTCACGCTTGGTCAGTCTCATTTCCGTATCGTGCAGCTCGGCACGAGCTTTGCTGGCCTCATTTGTAAATTCCTCTTTTTTCTTGATGGCCTCTGTGGCGGCATCTATCCGAGCGGATTTAAGTATGTTCTCGGCCTCCCTTTCGGCGCCGTCAAGCTGCCGCTGGATGTCATGCTCGAATGTCTTGGACTTCGTCCGGGCAATCATCTGGTAAACAATGGCGACCAGAGCACCACCCAAAAGAAGGCCAATAACAAGCGAGGCGAGCACTGATAATGTCCCGCCCAATTGCATTAGTATATTCATAATCTCCACCTTTCTCTTGCACTTTTCATAGAGTTACAAAACAAAGTCTCAAAGGGTAAATTGCGGGCATCAGGGCGGGAAAGCCACAAAGAAATGTCTGTGAATTACGAAATCCTTTTGTCAGAGCGCAATATCAGCTACCAAATGCCAAAATATCTCCAAATTGATGCACCTGGTTCAATAATAGAAGGTTTTTGCTTATTAAATTGGCTGATTTTATACTCAATACCAACACTCCCTCGAAGGTACTCGATCGCTTATTAAAGCAGATTTCGTTTCACTTTAATTTTACTTTATAACGCCGTATCGAAGTCGTCGAATCAGTTTTTCGCTTGTCTGTCTGTAACAGGCGCTAAAAGTTTCTTTGTTAACTTAACCACCTTTTAAGAAAGGCTTACGAGCTTTCTTTTTTTGTCCCTTTACATAGTAGTAATCGTCTTGTTTTCAAGCGGGACTACCCACAATCTTGTTCGTCATAAGTTGCTTATTACTTTATGTTAAAGCACTTTTCCCGGCCGGTCAAGGGAAATAATCACGAATTATCTAAATTGTCAGCCTCGAAATAGCCTTTCTAAATTATAAATGATGACTGATTATTGATTATTTTGAAGGAAATTAGCGTTTTTTTGGTGTTTTTGGTCGTTTTATCTGAAAAATTCGCACTTTTTGACCAAAACCTAACAAAGCTACCCTAAGAAGTTGATTTTTCTTATTCTCCCCGATTCTATGGCCGCTGCGAGGCGAGACGTGCAAATGATTATTGATTAAGGATAATTGATAATTTCGAAGGAAAATGAGCTTTTTGGGCTTTTTTAAGAGGTGAGAAATTTATGGAGGTTTTCGGTTAATTTTTCGATATGACGGGTCTGGCATTCCCAGACTATAAGGACTTTCCATCTATTTTTTCGCAGTTTACGCAGATTTCTTTTGTCTCTGTCAACATTACCTTCCCGTTTTGTCTGCCAGAATTTAGCATTGGTCGCAGGCTTGACCTTACCATAACGGCATTTGTGCATATGCCAGAAACAGCCGTGAACAAATATGATTTTATGATGTCTGGCCAGAACCATATCAGGGTTGCCCGGCAGGTCTTTACGATGAAGGGTATAACGATATCCCATTCGATGAACTATTGAGCGGACAAAAATTTCAGGGCGGGTATTCTTGTTACGAATATGAGACATATTGAACGAACGTTGTTCTTTCGTTAAGAAATCAACCATTTAAGATTTTGAAAGGCTTGTGCATCAAGCACCTTAAATTGTTCGGCGGGAATCCTGACTGTGGCGATTATTGAAGCAAATGTTGTACCGGAGAATTAGAAAGCTGCTTGCAAGAATTGACAAATTGACTGACAATAGGATAAATTCAAGGCGCGTTATAATATTCTACATTTGGAGTGGCGAGAAGATGCAAAATAAAAGAATAAACTGGACACGAAATGAACTGATAGTTGCTTTTAATTTATACTGTAGAATGGCATTTGGTCGTATTCACAAGTCAAATCCAGAAATCATCAGAATATCAAAAAAAATAAAAAGAACGCCAAGTGCAGTGGCTATGAAGATGGTTAATTTTGCCAGCCTGGACCCTGTTCATCAAAATAGAGATGTAAAAGGATTAAAACACGGCAGTAAGAAGGACAAACAAATATGGGATGAGTTTCATAAGGATTGGGAGAGGCTTGCTTTCGAAAGTCAACAAGTGTCAGGAAAATTAATTGAAGAAGATGGCACAGAGTATACCGATGAAATAGTATTGCGTGATTCAGATATACCAACCGAAGCCCAAAGAACCACACGTGTCAGATTGGTACAAAGGTTTTTTCGCGAAACTGTTTTATCCAGTTATAATTTCTCGTGCACAGTATGTAAGCTTAATTTACCTGCAATGCTGAATGCAAGTCATATTATTCCGTGGTCAGTCGACAAGATTCGGCGGGCAGACCCAACCAATGGTTTAGCTTTTTGTGTGTTTCATGACAGAGCTTTCGATAGAGGACTTATGACTATTAATAAGAACTTTCGAGTTGTATTGTCTCAAGAGGTAAAAGTAATGAATGTTCCCAAATTGCACAGAGTGGGCTTTTTGGAAATCGAAGGCATAAGTATCATACTTCCCGACAAATTTATGCCTGATCAAATTGCTCTTACTTATCACAGGGAAAAAGTTTTCTTGCAGTAGTTTCCGGAGAAAGATAATGGACAAGAATATCACATTAAACTTACCGTCGCTTATGATTGGTCAGGTTTTGGATGCACTTTACATGCGTCTTGAAACTTGGGAATATACGGAGGAATATTTAAATAAAGGGCATGTTCACGAACCTTACTTAATTGAGGAATGTTCAAACCCAGACGAGGCCCATCAAATTGCGGATTACTATAAGGAAATAATAGAGTCAATTGAGAAGCAAGCTGATTGTCCCACATGACTTAAACCTATTATTTAACGATGCCTTGGAAAGAAAATTACTCTTTTATTGTGGTTATCAAAAGCCACACTTGAATCTGTGTTTGCTGACATTGGCAAAAACTCATTCCCTTCCTCGTCACATGATAACCATACTTCCGATTCTTCTCCAATCTCAGATACCAATTTAGAAATTAACAATCTTAGAGTACCCAATTTCATATAACATGATTTATTGTCTTTTATGTTTTGCATGTAATTTTTTCCTTCTTCCATTTTCAACTGAGTTGATGTATGTTCTGTCAAGGCCCGACTTTAAGGCGAGAGATTCCTGTGTGTGATTTTGTTTTTCACGAAGCTCTCTTATCCGGTCGCCTACGTTTTGCTGAATCTGAGGGTATCCTTTTACCATTTCAAAACACCAAATCCTTTCTTGTTGAACAAAAAAGCATGATATTGACAATGGGTCAACGGACTATGAGTCACGTATGTAATTTATGTAGGAAAAATCAAGACCGCGTATCTGTCGTTTTGCCTCACAAAATGATTTTGTTGCATAAATGGCAGATTTGGGTAAAAATATTTATATTATGCTGGACGGCTGGGTTAATTAATCGATAAGAAATTCCGATATTATAAGAAGACTCACTATAGATTTTTTGGCAGTATGTGAGAAGGTTAGGAAAATGTCAATCACAGTTGAAGAAATGAAGAGTGCCAGAGAGGCCGTATCTCAGGTAAGATTGCAGGTTAGTCCTGAAGAAGCACTTAGGTATATGCAGGGGATACCTCACAAAGGTTTTTTGAAGTCACGGAGAAGCAGCTGGCGTGTTAACGAAAACGGCCATGCAACAATGCAGAGTATATGCTGGCTTTTCTGTTGGGCAACAACGGGAAACAACCCTAAAAACAAAAAAACCGCTGAGTCATGCAGCTCAGTCTTCGGCAAGATATTCGACCATTCATACGAGTGGTTTGCTCTAAAGGTCCCACACGAATTGGCAAAGAAATGGCGTTACGCGAAGCCCAAAAGTCTAATTGATTTTTGATCAGAATGTTTGTTTCTTATAAGGAACTCACCAAACCTTTCAATTTATTATTTACTATTGCATTTCTTTTTGGCAATTTGGGGGCCCTTTGGCTCCGCTCAGGATTTAAAATTCAGGACGGCAAACTCCTTATGATACTTCCTGGCTGCGGTATCATAGGCCTTCGCGGCATGGGTTTCATCGTTGTAGTATCCGATGATTTTGTGTTTTCCGTTAATTCTTATCTGTGCCTGCCATTTGTTTATTCGTTTTTCTAAAGTTACGCCGCGGTATTTGGAGTGGGCGCCCTTTTTCTTGATGTATGGTTTGTTGATATTGTTCTGGGATTTTGTGGCAGGTCTTAGGTTGGCTTTGCGATTGTCGAGGCCGTTATGGTTGATATGGTCAACGACGAGGGGATAAGGCGGAGTTATTATTTCGCGGTGCATTTTAATGGTGCTTTTTTTCTTGTTTACGCGGTCCCAGACAGAACGAGATGCATAAAAGGTATTTGAGCCTTTGCTGGCCTGCCATTTGTGTTTGTTCAGTCGCTCGTAATGTTCGGGGTCCACTATGGTGTATTTGCCCCTTGTGAGCGGAATGCGGCGAAAAGAGTGGCCGTAGCGGATGCGGCGATATAACAGTACCACGGCCACGAAAGGCTTCACAAGCCGGTCAGGAATCGAGATGGTGAAGGTGAACTTGATTATCTCGCTCCGCTTAAAATTAGAGAATTAGAGATTAGAGAATACCTATGGCACAAGTTTGTTAATTGGTTGTTGATTTGGCCTTCTTTTGGCCGGAGAGGGGAAAAAAACAGTCCCTCTATACTTGGCTGAGTGTGCAGAAATGGCACGAAAAAAGAGGGATTTTGTGAAGAGTAAATCAGTCTAAGTGCTTATGAGGAAAAGAATAATAAAATATTTGAAAATTCTGATTTTTGTTTTTAACAGTGAGCGTTTTTGACCGAAAACACCCTTAAAAGGGTGGTAAATTCCGCGTGTAAATCATCAAAAACAATCGTAAAGGTTCTGACCCACGCAAAAACAGTAATTGTATCGAGAGAATGACATTTTGGGTTGAGAGGTGGGAAATTAGGCGTTTATTATTTCGATGTTTTCCATGGAGCCGAGGCGGCCGTGGGATAATGTGAGGTATGGCATTTTTTTCGGGTCGTGGCCGAGGAGCGTGCTGCCGAGGGTATCGACAGCAACGGGGTCGAAGGCGGCCAGGATAAGGCCGATTTTCTTGTTCCGGCCGGAAAGGTGCATTCCTTCGAGGGCGACTGAGGCATCGACGACGGACAGGTCCGGCTTTTTGTATGAACATACATCTACAACGGACTTATCTGTGGAGGGGCTGTGCAGTTTGGATTTGTTCCAGGAGCCTGCATAGAACTTTGCTGAGGCGATGCCAAACATATTTTTCATTGCGATTGTGGTTTTGGTGAAGCTGTGGTCTTTAAGGACGGGCAGTGAAATTATGAAGGCGTATTGGGCGATTTTGGGCATATGAAATTCTTTTAACTGGTGGGCATTATCATTTTTGAGGGTGATTGTTTCGGCATCGTTGAGGTCAATTAGCTCAATATCGTACTTTTCGGCGAGGTCGGTGTATCCGAGCGTTTTGAAAACCTGGGGAGTTTTTCCGCTTCCGCAGCCGTCAGCTATCACGATTTCTGCCTTTGTGCGGGCTTTGCAGTAGTTATAGAGGGCTTCGGCGGCATAGACGCTGGTTGTAACAGGCGGCGGAGAGGAATTTGTGAGGTTCGGCTTAATAATAATCAGGCCCTGCTGGGGCAGCGTGGCCGGGGCGTTAATGAGGTCCAATGCCTGGCTTACACTGGTGTGGTAATCGGTAAATTTTACTTTCGCAACGAGGCTCATAAAGTCCAAAACCTTATTTTATTAAAGACAATGAACAAAATAATCTTATCAAGGGTATTGACTGTCAAGAGATTTCGGGTAAATTGATACGTTCTATGTAGAAAATCAGGTTCGGATGTACAATTTGAGTTGGTTTAGTGGAGACGAAGATGATAGAAGTCAAAAAACTTCGGCGTAGTTTCGGTCCGGTTGTCGCTGTTGACGGTATATCGTTCAGTGTTGAAAAGGGTCAGGTTTTGGGTTTGCTCGGGCCTAACGGGGCGGGTAAAAGCACGGCGATGAGAATGCTGGCGTGTTTCCTTCGGCCTGACAGCGGGACGGCTACTATATGCGGGTATGATATTCATCAGAATCCCATCGAGATTAGAAAGTCGATTGGGTATTTGGCGGAGAATGTGCCGGCGTACAATGAGATGACGGTCGGGAGCTTCTTGGACTTTATTTGCGATGCCAGAGAGATTAAGGGCAATGCACGCAAGAAGGCACTCGATAAGGTTGTTCCGATATGCTCGATTGAGTCGGTATATCATCAGACGATTGAGACGCTCTCGAAAGGATATAAACGGCGTGTCGGACTGGCCCAGGCATTGATTCATGACCCTAGCGTGCTGATTCTTGACGAACCGACGGATGGGCTGGATCCCAATCAAAAACATGAGGTTAGAAAGCTCATAAATAAAATGGCGAAAGATAAGTGTATTATTATCTCGACGCATATCCTCGAAGAAGTGGAGGCGGTTTGCTCGCGGACGATAATTATTGCCAAAGGCAAGATATTGGTGGATTCAACGCCTGAAGAGTTGAAGGAAAAATACCAGTGCAGCCTTGACGCTGTTTTTCGAAGGATTACCAAAAACGGCAAGCAGTTAAATGATGAGTAGTTGATTAATAGATAAAAAACAGGAGTTCAATAATGAATAGTTTTTTAGCGGTTTTCAAGAGGGAATTGAAAAGTTATTTTACGACGCCTCTTGCATACGTGTTTCTTGTGATATTTTTGTTTTTCTCAGGGTACCTGACATTCAAAGAGGGATTTTATGAAATGCGGCAGGCGGACATGCGTGCTTTTTTTATGAACCTGCCTCTGCTGTTTGTTTTTATGGTGCCATCGACGGCGATGCGTCTCTGGGCTGAAGAACGGAAGGTCGGTTCGATTGAGCTACTGTTTACTCTGCCGATTACGATTACACAGGCGGTTTTGGGGAAGTTCTTCGCGGCGTGGCTTTTCCTTGTGATTGCACTGTCGCTGACTTTCCCTATGGTGATTACGGTGTGTTATCTTGGTGAGCCGGATATCGGGCTGATAATTACCGGTTACTTAGGCAGCATCCTGATGGCGGGCGGTTTTCTGGCAATCGGCTGTTTCTTTTCGGCGCTTAGTAAAAACCAGGTGATAAGTTTTGTCCTGTCGGTGGTCACCTGTGCGGTGCTTGTTTTCGCAGGTATGCCGACAACGCTAAACTATGTTTCGACGTTCCTTCCGGCGGGTATGGTTTCAGCTATAGGGAATATGAGCTTTCAGTCGCACTTCGAGTCAATACAGAGAGGTGTGCTGAAGTTCGAAGACCTTTCTTACTTTATTTTGTTGATTATCGGGTGGATTGTAGCATGCAGTATTGTTCTGGATGACAGGAAGGCAAGATAATAAGCACGTCAGGAATATTGCGAGGGAGACGTTTTTAAGGAAATTTAAATATGTCACAAAAACAACAAGTTTCAACAGGTGCGAACAGAGCGTTACGAACAATTGCGGCAGTGGTCTTCGTTTCGGTTATTATATTTTCTGCGATAAGTCTCTGCCAAAACATTGGAAAGAGTTTGAAAGTCGATATTACGGACCAACAACTTTATACGCTTTCCGACGGCACGAAATCGATTTTGGGTAAACTCAATCAGCCGATTAAAGCCAAACTGTACTATGCAAAGACCGCAGCGCTGAAAGGGCCGGACCAGATTCGGTATTTCAATAACTATTACGAGTTCGTTAAAGCACTGCTGGAAGAATACGTTGCTGTCTCTCAAGGTAAGGTTGAGCTGGAAATAATCGACCCGCGGCCTTTCTCCGAAGATGAGGTACAGGCATTGAAATACGGCTTGAAGCGATTTCCTATAACTCAAGAGGAGAACTTTTTCTTCGGTTTGGTATTGCAGACACAATTCGGGATTGAAAAAGCCATACCGTTCTTTTCGCCGGACCGGGAGAACTTTCTTGAGTATGACATAAGCTATCTGATAGATACGGCGATTACCCGTCAGAAACGCAAAATAGGTGTATTAAGCTCGATTGGTGTAATGGGAGACGATGTGAGCGGATATATGGCAGAGATGATGATGAGGCAGGGTCAGCAGCCAAAGGGGCCCTGGACTTTCGTCGAGCAGTTGCGCAAACAGTACGAGGTTGAAAGTATCCCGACAGATGTAAACGACATTAATGACGTTGACATTCTGCTGGTTATTCACCCCAAGGACCTGACTGAGCAGACTTTATTCGCCATAGACCAGTTTGTGCTGAAAGGCGGCAGGATGGTAGCGTTTGTTGATCCCCACTGCTTTTCGGACAAGCCGAACCAACCGATGATGCAGATGGGGATGCAGGTATCGCGCAGCTCTGAATTGAATAAACTTCTGAAAACATGGGGCATTGAGATGCCTGTAAATACTTTTGCCGGTGACATAAGTCTGGCAGCGATGGCAACCCTTCGTGCCAACCAGAGACCCGAGAAAATAATCGGTTACCTTACTCTGAAGCCGGAAGGAAATTGCTTTAATACCGACAAAGTAATTACCGCCCAGCTTAACCAGGTAAGGCTTCTGTTCTCAGGAGTGCTCAGAGAAATCGGCGATCCAAATGAGTCTGCCGGGATTACACGAACGCCGCTTATTACGACGACCAATAGAGGCAACAGCTTTTCGATAAGCAACGCATACGAACTGATGATGCTGGACCCCTCAAATCTAATGAAAAAATTTATAGAAGGCAACAAGCCCGTTGCGATGGGTTATCTGATTACCGGTAAGCTTAAGAGCAGTTTTCCGGATGGTATTGAAATTGAGGTCGAAGAGGAGTCTTCGGATGAAACAGAAGACCCGAATGAGGTAAAGAAAACAAAAAAGCAGATTAAAGGGCTGAAAGAAGCCCAGCAAGATTGTGCAGTGGCGGTTTTTGCGGATGTTGACTTTATAAGTGATTCGATAGCATATCAGAATGCTTTCTTCGGCAAAATGGTTGTCGGTGACAACAGTGCTTTGGTGCTCAATACTATTGACGATTTAAGCGGGTCCGGCGATTTGGTTTCAATCAGGTCAAGAGGGAACTTTAAGCGGCCGTTTGTCGTTGTCGATGAAATCGAAAGGCAGGCAGAGGAGGAAACCCGTGAAGAAGTTGCGAAAATTAACGCACAAATCTTAGGCTTCCAGAACGAGCTGCAATCTATTCTGTCTTCGGCCAAAGCAGGACAGGAAGAGGTCATCGGCAGCTCGATACTGCAGAAGCAACGAGATATTGAATTGAAACAGCGCAGGGCACAGCGACAGTTGAATGAAGTGAAACTGAAAAAACGCGAACGAATCGAGCACTTGGGTAATGTGCTTCGAGGTTTTAATATGCTGATGGCGCCGGCGGTTATTCTGATGATTGCGATAATATTGGGCGCCCGTCGCAGTGTAAGAAAGAGGCATTATATCAGTCATGCAAGTGATGCATAGGTGAAGAAAGCACGAATATCGAAATCTGAAATACGAAACAAATTTAAATGACTGAAATTCGAAATTCAAAACGATATGATTTGGAAGAAAGAACACTTAAGTTTGCAAGCAGGAGTTTAATAGATGAGTAACAAGAACCTGACAATATTAGGGATCGTTGCGGTTTTAATGGTAATATGGGCGGTGGCCCAATCCCATGTTTCAAACAAGCCGAGAACAGAAACGGATGGACCGGTTTATCTTATCCAGGGGCTTGATCCGGCTGATATAGACAGTATTGTTCTGGGGAACGACGAAGAAACGGTAACGCTCAAGCGTCAGCAAGGGAGTTTCGTTGTTGTCAATAAGGACAACTATCCGGCCAAGGCAAGTGAAATCAATAATGTGATTACCAAGGTTTTGGAGATTCAGACGTCGCAGTTTGTTACGGACAACGCGGCAAATCACGAAGATCTCGGGCTAACGGAAGAAAATGCTACCGCCACAATCAAGTTTTTCAAGGCGGATTCGTCGCTGCTTACAGGTGTTGTCGGAGGAAAAATGAAGGAGCTTGGACAGGGTGCTTATGTAAGACTGGCATCGAGTGATGCTGCTTATGTGGCGCCAACTATGCCGTGGATTGCGGACACGGCGATGAGTTATATCGAACAGGAGCTTATTTCAGTGAAGCGAGATGATATCGTATCGGTAACGGTCAGCTCCGCCAATGGACAATATACGCTGAAAACAACGGAGGACGGCAAAGACGTTATACTGGAAAATGTTCCCATCGGCAAAAAGTTTAAGAGCATTGATGGTGACAGCGTCTTTACCGCTTTAACAAGTTTGAGATGTGACGACGTCATGAAAAATTCGGGCGACTTGAGCTTTGACAAAGAATATGTCTGCACACTGAAAGACTCGACTGTTTATGCCCTAAAGATAGCTCAAAAGGACGATAAGATGTATGCCACTTTTGAAGCAGTTTATACCGATAAAACACCTATAACAAAAGACAGCAACGTTGAGTCGGAAGAAGAGTTGAAAAAGAAAGAAGCCAAACTTCTCGCCCAAGAGGGTGCGATAAAATTCACTACGAAACATAAGGGATGGGTTTATGAAATCGCCGAGTGGAAGGCGAAGAACCTGATTAAAGAACTCTCAGATTTAATCGAGGACGAGGCACCGCCAGAAGAGGCGCCTGAGCAGGCCGATACTGTAATACCCGAAGAAACGACTACACCAACAATAGAATAGTCTAAGACAGCAGATCTTAACTCATAAACTGTTCAGCAGGTTTGTTAGAGACTCTTGGCGATAAAACGGCAGCACCAAACAAACTAATAAAGAAAGGACAGGAAATGAGCATCAGCAATTATATTTATCGCAGCAGGCATATCGTTATTATTCTTTTTGTGGCTTTATTAGTGTCAGCAGGATGTTCCGCCAGTTTACAAACGTCAAAAAAGCCCAGGTTTGTCGCACACCGCGTAGGACACTTCCGCAGTGAGGCGTGTTGTGTTGGCGATTTTAACAACGATGGAAAGATGGACATTTTAGCCGGCCCCTACTGGTATGAGGCACCTCACTGGAAGGCCCACCAATTTCGATCTCCAGAAGGTAAGGTCGATGCACAAGGCAATATGCATACGGTTGATGAAAAAGGAATTGGTTACTGGGATGATTTCATGAACGTGCCGCTGGATGTCGATGGTGACGGGCTTCTGGATGTTGTAACATGCGGCTGGTTCAGTAAGCAGGTTGAGTGGTACCGCAATACCGGAGTAGCGGGCGACTATTGGCCGATGACTGTCGCAGAGAAAAACGGCAACTACGAATGCGGGGAACTGTGGGACATTGACGGCGATGGAAAAAAGCTCGAGATCCTGCCCGACACCTCAGATACCAAGTGGTATGAGATTGGTATTAAGGACGATGGTAAGCGTGGACTAGTCAGGCAGCAAGTCAGTCAAAACAGTAAGCCCTTCGGTGGCGGTGTCGGGGACATTAACGGAGACGGCCGGCCCGATATTCTGCGACCCGGAGCTTGGTATGAAGCGCCTGCTGATCCTCGCAGGGGCCAATGGAAAGAACACCCCATAGCACTGGGCAGCATGGACGAAGGGCAGGCCGACCACACACCTCAGATACAAGTTTATGATGTTGATGATGACGGACTCAACGATATCATAACCAGCTCGGCTCACAAACATGGAATCTTCTGGTATAAGCAGATAAGAAAAGGATCGAAAACAACATGGCAAAGACATATTATTGATAAATCGTGGTCCCAGGCCCACAGTATAACGTTAGCTGACCTTGATGATGATGGCGACCTCGACTTTGTTACCGGAAAAAGATTTTTCGCTCATAACGGCGGCGACCCGGACGCCCGTTCCCCGTTGTGCGTTTACTGGTATGAATTGAAGCGCGGCGCTGCTGTTGAATGGGTCAAGCACACTATTTCATATCGTGAGGGTATCGGCTCAAGTCTGAATATTCCCGTGGTTGATATGGATGGCGACGGAGACCTCGATATAGTGGTAACAGGTAAATGGGGCGGTCCTATTTATTTTGAGAACAAAAGCAAATCCAGCCGATAGCAAGGACCAGACCATGAGAATTTCCGCAAAGGAAGTTACCGCCCTACTGCTGGTGTGGTTGTGCGTGGATTTCGCTCTAATTAATAATACCGGGGCAGCGTTCAATAAGTCGGAGATTGATGAGAAATTAGCAGCGATTGTCAACTACGAACGCGGGATGAGCAGAGAGCCGCTCATTGCTGTGGAAAAACTCATCCGGGAATCACAAAACCAGCTCGATCAGCGTAAATATATCGAGCTTCAATTAGCTGAATTACTCGCTGAAGCCACATTAGAAAGTAAGTCGTTCATCTGCAGGCAGCTTTGGTTTATCGGTACGGCCGATTCTGTCCCTGCAATCGCCAGGCTGCTTATGGACGAGAAGACCGCGGACATAGCCTGCTATGCAATCGGGCAGAATCCGAGCGAAGAGGCGGGTAAGGCACTTCGCGAAGCGCTGAATAAAGTTTCGCCGAAAGTGCAGATTCGCATTATAAATCTATTGGGCGACCGGGTTGATAATCAAAGCGTAGAAGCAATCGGTAAACTTGTATCAGGAACGGAAAGGGAAGTCGGCGAAGCTGCGGTTGCGGCGCTGGGAAAAATCGGTGGTGCACGGGCAATAAAATTGTTGGTAGAAACCAGAGCCAAAGGTGATTCAGAACTTCGATTCGCAGCGACTGATGCGTACCTTAGATGCGCCGAAGACCTAATATTCGAAGGCAAAACAAAGCAAGCGACCGTTATCTACAAGGAACTGGCCGGCAACAACGAAACACCTATTATCCGAAGTGCGGCCATTAAGGGTCTGGCAGACATTGGCGGGCAGGATATAGTGCCATTGGTTATTTCTGCTCTGCGTGATGAAAACCGTATGGTGCGAACTACGGCCAGGAGCTGTGTTCGGACGATGGAAGGCAGTGGCGTTACCGAACAGATTGCAGGCGAATTGTCAAAGACATCACCTGATGAACAGATGCTTCTGATTGGTGCTCTTGCAGACCGGGGTGATGCGGCTGCGCTGCCTGCGATAACAGCGGCGGCCAGGAGCACAAACCCAGAGGTCAGAAAAGCAGTATTGCACGCAGTCGGAAAACTCGGCGATGCTTCTTTTGTAGGATACTTAGTTAAAGCCGCAATAGAAGGAACGAGCTCCGAAGAAAAAAATACAGCGGTCAATAGCCTTAAACTACTTCGTGGCAAAAGAGTTGATGATGCAATAGTACAAATCATGCAGAATTCACTGCCGAGCATGCGCCGGCAATTAATACAGGTGCTTACCGAGCGCAATGCTGTTGATGCGGTGCCTGCACTGTTCGCTGAGGCGGCACACCAGGACAGGAAGGTCCGCCAAGCAGCGTTCAAGGCGTTGGGCAGACTTGCAGATGAGGAACATTTACCATCACTGATAAAGCTTCTTGTTAAGCTGGAAGATGACAGCAGCCGCAGAGAAGCCGAGCGGGCTGTTGTGGCTGTTTCACGAAAGATTAGTCAGCCAAGCAAGCAGACGGATGCCGTATTGGCGGGGCTGGGCGGTGAGAAGCGTGTGGATGTCAGATGTTCACTGCTGCGGGTGCTCGGAGGTATCGCAAACGTTAATGCACTGAGAACACTTGAGGAGACCTCAAAAGATACGAATCCCACTGTGCAGGATGCGGCTGTTCGCGCATTGATTAAATGGCCTAATGCGGCGGCGGCAGAAGTTTTGCTGGAAATATACTGTAATGCAAAAAGCCAAATACACCGATTGCTGGCGCTGCGAGGTTTTGTGCGATTGTTGTCTCTGCCTGTTCAGGGACGTTCGGAAGAGAAAACGCTGGAGTTGTGTCGGCGGGCAATGCAGCAAGCCAAGAGTTCGGCAGAGCAAAAACTTGTGCTATCGGGTTTGTCAAACGTAAGCGACCCAGAGGCATTGGCAATGGTCGAGCCGTTTCTGCAGGTCGAGGAAGTCAGAGGAGAAGCGGCGACGGCCACGATAAAAATAGCCGGGACAATTATTGATACTCACGGTGAAAGAGCCAAGAAAGCAATGGACAAGCTGCTCGCTGTTTGTAACGACGAGGACTTGCGCAAACAGGCTGAAGAGATTGTCCGGCATATCAAGGAACTCGAAACCAAAGCACACCAATAAGAAGAATACTCAATTAGCATTTTCGCCTGCCACTTACACTTTCAGCTATATTTGAGAGTCACTGCAATATGGTGATAGCAATATTTTGATTGACTCACCGCCTGGAAAATATATAATTTTATTGTTTTTTCGAACTCTTTAGATGAAAGGAGAGTTATGAGCAGTCACAGACGGATAGGATTTACACTAATAGAACTTTTAGTTGTGATTGCCATCATCGCGTTGTTAATGGCGATTTTAATGCCCA
>VRUK01000005.1:70683-90021 GCA_019456195.1 Planctomycetota bacterium
CAAAGTAATATGCGCCAAATCGGTATAGCAGCAAATTTATATGCCGAGGATCATGATTTGCTGATTCCCAGGGGGAAGGCAGGCGGCACAGGTGGTGCATGGTTTCAGCTTTTTATGCCATTGTTAGCCCAGAAGCCGATCAATAATGATTACCGAACAGTGGATATTTATCGGTGCCCGGGCTATCCGGATAAAGAGCAAACCGTTTGCTACGTTGTCAACGGCTGGGACTTTAGAGATAGAAATGATATGCAGGGTACAGAAATACTAAAGCCGAGTAAGTTAACTACCGCCACTCAACGAGCATATACTATTTATCTTACCGACAATGAGGACGGTCCGTGGCGGCATATAATAAGAAAAGCCGATGACGATGGAAACAATCGATGTGATGTGTGGACTCCGGGGCATCTGCCCTCTTCCGATAGTGAAGATGTAACTAATGGCAGACGTGTTGCGAGAGCCCGACACAGAAAAGGCGGTAATTTTCTTTTTCTTGACTGGCACGTGGAATGGATGGCTGCCGAAGAGGTAACAATAGACTTGTGGAGATTTAAAAAATAGTATATTGACTATAAGAGAATCGATGAACATCCGGTGATGAGTGTGCCGGTAATTAAATCAGTTCCAAAGTACATAAATATTATTTATCAAATGAGTCGGCAAAAGTGAATGCAATTGCCCAGGCGCAACACAGAATTTCAGTGGTGAGGAAAGCGGTTCTGCCGCTGTTTCTGCTCTCAGGGGCAGCGGGGCTGGTTTATGAAGTCACCTGGACGAGGGCTTTCGGTGTTGTATTCGGCAATACAATTTTTGCGGTCAGTACTGTTTTAACGGCGTTTATGTTTGGTATGGCGGCCGGGAGCTGGCTGTTTGGGAGAATCGCCGACAGAAGCCTTCGACCTTTAAGGCTGTTTGCCCTGTTGGAAATTGGAATAGGATTATATGCCTTTGCTTTTGCGACTATTTTAACGACGGTGGATGTGTTTTATAGCTGGTTTTTTCAGAGTTTTCATCCGAGCTTTTATCCGCTGAGTCTTGTCCGGTTTGTTACGTCAATAATCATCCTGCTGATTCCGACCGCTTTAATGGGCGGGACGCTGCCGGTTTTGAGCAAATTGTGGGCGAATCGTCCACAGGAAAAAGGAGCATCCGACACCGGTATAGGAAAAAGCACAGGATTTTTATACTCAATCAACACATTTGGGGCGGTCGCAGGCAGCTTTTTGTCGGGCTATGTGTTCATAAGGATTTTTGGTGTGAGTAACACTGTTTATCTTGCAGGCTCTGCGAACATACTCATCGGAATTTTCTCATTCATCTTGTCCATGTTCACCGGTAAGCCGATTGAGAAGAAGCGCAAGCGTTTGGTGCGCAAATCCAAACCGGCAAAGATAATCTATACTGAGGATGAAGAAATTACAGAACAGGCAGGCAGGAAACGAAAAATTGTATTGGCTGCGGTATTGGTGGCGGGATTTTGTGCGCTGGCTTTAGAGGTTTTGTGGACGAGGGTGCTGCTGTTTGTTCTCGGGACAAGCGTTTATGCTTTTGCGTGCATGCTTACCTGCTTTATTCTGGGTCTTGCGCTGGGGAGCTTTCTTTGCAGCCGGATATTTTTATCGAGAATCAAAAACGGTATTTTCGCTCTTGGTATCGTAGAGTTTCTGGTGGGGCTTTCTGTGCTGGGTTCCATTTTGCTGTTAGGGATGCTCTGGTACATCGACCTTATACTGACTGAGAAGGTGCTTGCGGGCACTTTTTGGAAAGAAGTTGCGGCCCACTTCATAGATGCATCGATCGTGCTGTTGGTGCCTACTGTGTTTATGGGTATGGTTTTTCCTATTGCGGTCAAGGTGTGCGCCGGGTCATGGAAGGCTGCGGGTAAAAGGATAGGAGAGGTCTATGCATGCAATACGATGGGTTGTGTGGCAGGCTCTTTCGCAGCGGGCTTTGTGATGGTGCCTTTGTTAGGATTGCGGGACAGCTTCCTTGTGGTTGTTGCGATTCAGCTTCTGTTAGGCGTTGCAGTTCTTTATCTCTCAGAGAAACGCAGCTTAATACTCTGTTCAAGTGCGGCGGTGGTTTCAATAGCAGCTATAATTGTCAGTGCTCTGTGGATACCGCGCGATATATTCCTGCAGACGATGAACACTTATCACTACCCCAGTAAAATTATTTATATCAAAGACGGCGCGACAGGTACGGTTACAGTGCACGATATGCCAGACGGGGACCGGCTCATCGTAGTTGACGGGGTTGATGTGGCGGGGATGAATTTTATGTTGCGCACGACTCAGAAACTACAGGGATACGTACCGCTGCTGATGCACAAGAACCCTCAAAAAGTGCTGCAAATCGGTTACGGAAGCGGTGAGACTTCGGGAATCGGCCTGGCATTCGGCGTTGAAGACTACAGGATAGTTGATGTTTGCCCGAGCGTTTTCGAGGCAGGCAGGTTCTTCGAGGCAATCAACCGTTCATCCTACAAAGACCCCCGGGTTAAGAAAATCATAATGGACGGAAAAAATTATGTAAAGCTTACCGATGAGAAGTTCGACATCATAATGAACGATTCGACCTATCCGGGTACAACGGGAAGCTCGGCCCTTTACACATACGAACATTTTATACAATGCCGCGATAAGCTAAGAGACGGAGGTATTCTGTCGTGCTGGATTCCACTGGATTTGCGAGGCGAAGACCTTCAGTTGGTATTCAAAACTTTTCAGGAGGCGATGCCGCATAGTTGTGTCTGGATGGCGAACAATTGTGTCAATAAACATGCCGTGCTGGTGGGCAGTACATCTCCATTGCGAATTGATTTTCAGCGAGCCAGAAAAACAGTTGAGCGTGAGGACATAGCTTCCGACCTAGCGGGAATTAATATTCACTCTGTTTATGATTTACTGGATTGCTTTATTGTCGATGAAGGCGGACTGCGAAGAATAGGAGGTACGGCACCGCTCAATACCGATGACAGGCCACGACTGGAGTTCGGAGCTGCAATAAAGCGAGATGAGGAAGGATGTTTGATAAATACGATGGAGTGGTTTTCGAGGGAATATCGTTCTGTTTTGCCATATCTTGTGAACCTCGGTGATACGGCAGAAGAATCGCAACAGGTCAAATCGACCTTCGAACAGTATTACAAGGGAACAGGCCATGCCCTGCGGGGGCTTCTTGGTATGTTACACGGTGACCCTCGGATTATGAACACTGAATTCGAGAAAGCGCGACAAGCCAATCCGTTAGAACGGGATGTTCAGAGTTGTCTTGATGAAATGAACCTGGAGATAAAGGCGCTGGAGGAGGCTGTAGAACATACGCCGAGGAAAGCTATTCTGAGGTCGCGTCTTGCAAAAAGGTATCTTCTTTTGAATAACTACGAAGCAGCCGGCGAACAATACGAGAAGTTTTTGGAGCTTGAATCTGACAACGCCGCGGGATGGACTAACCTGGGATTTTGTTACAAAATGCTGGAGCAATTCGAGAAATCGATTTTTGCTCTTAACAAAGCTATCGAATGCAATGACAAGATGGTTCCAGCTTATCATAATCTGACTGATGTATATGACAGGCTCGCCCGGTCACACTTTATGCAGAAGGAATACAATCTCGCACTGGTAAACCTGGAAAAAGCACTGGCTTTAGTCCCGAAAGATTCTACTTTGTATAAAAATCTGCAGGATAAAAAAGCAGGAGTGATGCGCGCCATCGAAGAAGCAAAGCACTGAGCCGCACCTGGTAAAAAGTTAAATAATTACTTACAATTTAGGAGGCTACAAAATGTCAAATGTTTATATCGGCGTCAATATGGAGTTTGTGCGTCATGCCGACAAATCGTTCGAGTGGGGTGTGGAAAAGGCCGCGGAGTTGGGCTATGAATACGTAGAGCCGATGGTACACTGGGGTCGCGAACTGTTGAGTGAGGCGGGATATTTTCACAGTGTATCCATGCTGGATGACCCGTACCGGATTAAACGAGCTTGTGAAAAGGCCGGCATTAAACTTTCCGGCCTTTCGGGGCATTCGACATTGTGTAAGCCGGAGATAAGTACAGAGTATCTCAAGCAGGCAATTCGATTTGCGGCCGAATGCGGTGCGCCGGTTGTGAATACTGACGAAGGACCCAAACCGGTATGGACAACAGAGGAAGAAGACCACGTTCTGATGCGGTATGTTTTGAAAGAAGCAGCGGCCGTGGCGGAGTCCCGCGGGATAATGATAGGGCTTGAGCCACATCAGCAGTACAGCCAGCATCCGGATGGTCTGGACAGGATTTATGAACTGGTTGACTCAGATGCCATCGGAATCAACTTCGATACCGGCAATAGTTACCTGTCCGGTCACGACCCGGTTGAGTGGCTCGAAGGAGTCAAGGACAGATTAGTCCACCTTCATGCCAAGGATATTTCCGTGCAGCAATCTGAGGACGAGCGAGGTAAAGTAACCGGTACGCCGGTGGGCTGTGCCTGCGGCGAAGGAGTCATCGACTGGAAAAAGGTGATTGAGATATGCAAAGGACTATCTCGTGATATTGTTTTCAGCGTCGAATGCGGAACCATAGAACAGGCTGAGCGAAGTATCAGTCACCTTAAAGGGCTGGTATAGTAGTTACGGAAAGTGTTAAGTAAGCAGGATTTTGTGAGCAACAGGCCGTAAATAGAAAGATAATCGAAAATGACGTGTGGAAATCATATGAAAAAAGGATATATTAAAAGAAGAGAGTTTTTGCAGAAAGCCGGGCTTGGAACAGCTTCGCTTTTCTTAGGCTCAGGTTTGGCCGGATGTTCCAGTGCACAGTTTACCGGTACAAAATCCACACGAAAGCCGAATCTTGTATTTATTTTCGCAGACCAATGGCGGTCAAAAGCAACCGGTTATGCGGGCGACCCAAATGCTCAAACGCCCTGCTTAGACAGCCTTGCGAAAGAAAGTATAAATTTCACAAATGCCGTATCAGGCTGTCCGGTGTGCACTCCTTATCGCGGAAGCTTACTGACCGGACAGTACTGGCTTACGCACGGTCTCTTTTATAACGACAAGCCCCTGGATCCCGCTGCTGTGACTATTGGCAAGGTTTACGGTAAGGCCGGTTATGAAACCGGCTATATCGGCAAGTGGCACATTGACGGCCATGGAAGGAGTTCCTTCATACCAGAAGAAAGAAGACAGGGTTTTAAGTTCTGGAAGGTATTAGAATGCACACATAACTATAACAAATCACTTTACTATGGTGATGCAGACGTCAAACAATACTGGGATGGTTATGACGCAATCGCTCAGACCCGTGAAGCTCAAAAATACATCCGGCAACACGCAAATAAAACACCTTTTATTCTGTTTATGTCGTGGGGGCCCCCACATGCTCCATATCAAACAGCACCGGAGAAATATCGAAAGATGTTCTCGGCAGACAAAATCATCCTTCATCCCAATGTCCCTGAGTCACTAAAGAAAAAGGCCCGGGAAGAATTGGCCGGTTATTACGCCCATATCGCAGCACTGGATGACTGCACAAGAGATGTTCTTGGGACGATAAAAGAATGCGGTATTGAAGAAAATACTATTTTTGTTTTTACCTCCGACCACGGTGACATGCTGCACTCTCACGGTCATACAAAAAAACAAAAACCATGGGAAGAATCGCTCAGGATTCCGTTTTTATTGCGCTATCCTGCGGTACATGGAAAAACAGGCAGGAAGATTGATATGCCGATTAATACCCCGGATATTATGCCAACACTGCTTGGCTTGAGCGATATTGCCATTCCAAAGTCGGTCGAGGGCAGGGACTTTTCGGGTGTTATCGAAGGGACAGAGCCGCCTGATAATGACGCAACTTTGATAATGTGCCCGGTTCCGTTTCATCAATGGGGGTACAAAAAAGGCGGGAGGGAATATCGCGGGGTTCGGACGCGGCAATATACTTATGTGCGGGACATTAACGGGCCATGGCTGCTTTATGATAACCAGGCGGATCCATATCAACTGGAAAATCTGTGTAATAGTCCAGAGTATTCGCAAATCCAGCAGAAACTGGAAAAAATATTATTTAAAAAGCTCAAAAAAACGAATGACAAATTCCTTCCTGGCCCTGAATATATGGCCAAGTGGAATTACGAGTGGGACGGATCAGATGGGCAGAAGTAAATATGTTAAAAACTAAGGGAACCTCTAATTGAAGGAGAAGCGGTTATGGAAAAATTCAAAAGCATTGCCATCATTATTCTGTTGATTGCCGGTTTTTTATCTGTCATAAATCCGGCATTCGCAGAAAATCCTATGCGGATTACGATGGAAGAAAATGTAGTATCCGCACACACAGGTTCGCATGTTTTAATGCGATACAATTATGAGAATGTACCTTTTAAGCCATGTGTACCGGAGCTATTTTCGCCAAAGGGGGTAAACGTTCTACGTGATGCGCCTGCCGACCATCTGCATCATCACGCACTGATGTATGCAATTGCCGTCGATGGTGTAAACTTCTGGGAAGAACAGCAGGCACCGGGAAGACAAGCACACCGGTCTTTTAGCAATTTAAGAATCGACAAGCAAGGTAATGTACCCAGCGCAAGTTTTATGGAACAACTCAACTGGGTCAATCCCCGCAATCAGGAATTAATGTTAAAAGAACGTCGAACAATCAAGGTGTGTCAACCTGATGACTTTAAGGCCACGATTTTAAGCTGGCAATCCCACTTTGGAGTCCCATCCGGAAAAGAGTCAGTGACGCTCTCAGGCTCACATTACTTTGGTTTGGGTATGCGTTTTGTAGAGTCGATGGATACCGGCGGTCAATTCCGTAACTCAGAAGGCATAATCGGCGAAGTCGTGCGGGGTGACGAACGAATCGTGCGGGCAGACTGGTGCGCTTATACCGCCAAAGCAAATGGTAAGATTGTTACGGTCGCGATGTTCGGCCATCCGGATAATTTGCGCCATCCGACACAGTGGTTTACTATGACCAAGTCGTTTGCATACCTTTCAGCAACGCTGAATTTGTATAGAGAGCCGTTGAAAGTTTTATCGAGTAAACCGCTGGAATTAAGCTATGGAGTTGCTGTGTGGGACAATCGAGTTGAAAACGAGCAAATCGAAAAGGCTTATAAATGGTGGGTCAATAGTAAGTAATAATATCAATGAATTGAGGAGAAACCTATGGATAACACAGAACAATCACAGGACAAGACAGATTACAGCCTGACACGCCGGCAGTTCATTAGCCGGGCCGGAGCAGCCGCGGCAACGGTTACAGTAGCGGGTACATCTGCGAAACGTGCATTGGGCAGGAGTGCCAATGAGCGCATCGGAGTTGGCTTTATCGGGTGCGGCGGTCGAAGCCAGTCCCACCTTAAGACTGTGCATTACCTGAAGAACAAGTACGGAAATGTGGAAATTGTCGCAGCCTGTGACGCTTATCGAGACCGAATGAACAAAGTGGTTGACGGGTACAAAGCAAAAGGATATTCAGACTATCGCGAGCTTCTTGCGGATTCAAATGTCGATGTCGTCTGCATCGCTACGCCGGACCACCTACACGGCTATCAGGCGATTGATGCCGTTCGAGCGGGCAAAGGCGTTTACTGCGAAAAGCCGGTGACACACTGGCGGCAGTTCGAGCTAACCAAGCGATTGGCGGCAGAGGTAAAAAAAAGCGGACAGGTCTTTCAACTCGGGTCCCAGGGTATGTACGACTCAGCATGGTGGCAAATGAAAAAGCTTATTGCTGACGGTTTGATAGGCCAGCCTGTCCACGCCGAATGCGGTTATTTCCGTGTCGGTGACTGGGGCGAACGAGGTATGCCAATTGACAATCCAAACGCCAAGCCCGGTTACGAGCTGGACTGGAATGCGTTTCTCGGCGATTCGCCCAAGCGGCCTTTCGACGTGAGCCGCTACTTCCGCTGGCGGATGTACGAGGATTATGCCGGCGGGCCTTCGACGGATTTATTTCCACACAGCCTGACTCCTGTAGTGTCCATGCTTGGAGTTGGTATGCCCAGCACAGTTGTTGCGACGGGCGGAATGTTACGTTATCAGGAGCGTGAGATTCCTGATACATTTAATATGCTCATAAATTACCCGGAGAAAATCACCGTGGCCGTCCTCGGAACACAGGCCAATAACTATCCCGGCACCGGCAGCCGTGGTGCGGGACAGAGGATCCCCATCATTCGCGGCTGGGAAGGCACACTCACCATCGAAAAGAACGAAATAGTTTTTATACCCGCCGAAGGCTCGAAGAAAAAGCCTCAGCGTTTCGCTATCGAACATGGGGAAGATTTTGTAGGATACTGGAGGCAATTCCTCGACTGCTGCCGAACCGGTCAGAAGCGGACTCTAAGCCCAATGGATTTAGCGTATCACGTGCAAACGCCATTGCACATGGGTATGCTCGGTTTGCACCAGGGGAAAGTCGCACGGTTTGACCCGGAAAAAGAAAGAATTATCTTATAGATTCTCGTGCGGGGCTGTATAATATACCTGTTAACAGCGCAGATATGTAATGAGCCGGAGTACGGCTCTTATGTTTCGTTTATGTCAAAGGTATTTAAATGCAAGCCTTAACCAAGAAAGGAGGCAAATAAAATGTGGAAACAAATCTTTATTCTATCTATGGTGTGCGTGTTTGTTTTAGCCGCAGCATCCGTTGCTGAGGACAGGATTCCTGTCAAGAACAAGGTGCAGAAACGGTTCGACCGAAACCGGGATGGTTTTATCGACGAAAGAGAAATGGAACCACTGCACGAGTTCCAGGGGGCAAGAGAGCGTATCGAGGAGCTTTGTGCGATGTCGCGTGAGCATGAAGAGAACGCCAAACGTCTTTTAGCCGAAGCTGAGGAGCTTGAACGAGAAGTAGAGCGCGGATTCGAAGAAATGGAGATGGCCGAGCATATTGAAAAGATGCACCACGAAATTGCCGAGCTCAAAGAGGCTGCCGAACGTGCCGAGCGAGAAGGTCATCATGACGAGGCAGGCGAACTTCACGAAAAGGCTGAGAGGATAGCCGAGGAGATTAAAGCGAACCGAAGGGAAATAGAGGACAGAAAACTTCATGAAACCGATGAACGTATTGGGCACCTGCGGCGCATGGCAGAAGAGGTCGAAGAGCGCGGCGAGAAAGAACACGCAAGAGAGCTGTGGGCCGAGGCTGAAGAACTCGAAAATGCATTAAAACGCGAAATTGAACGTCGAGAAATTGACAAACATGCGGAAGATATGCACAACAGAGTTGCCGAGCTCAAAGAGGCTGCTGAGCGTGCCGAGCGAGAAGGCCATCACAACGAGGCCGGCGAACTTCACGAAGAGGCCCGCAGGTTAGCTATGGAAATTGACGAAACCGTTCATCGTAAGAAGGCCCATGATATGGAGAGGGAAATCGAGCAACTTCACGCTCTTGCCAGAGAGGCGAAAGAGGCCGGCAAGCACGACAAAGCAGAAGCTATCTTTCGGGAAGCCGAAGAATTAGAGCGTCATCTCAAGGATTTTGCCAGGAGAGATAACGATGAATACAGGGATGATGAGGACGAAGACGATGATGATGAAGACGACGAAGATATAGAAGATGAGCTGGAAGAGCTGGAAGATGAGGTCGAGATGCTGAGAGATGAAGTAAGGCGTTTACGAGAGGACATTGAGAAACTCGAAAATATTATACGTCAAAAGGTAATGAACCGTTGAATCAGGAGCTTTGAGACTACTTTATATTGGTCGATCTAAAAATCAGCAAGTTAAGAAAGCTTGCTGATTTTTTTTGCCATTATGTGTTTTGAATAGTTATCCAAGACTGTTCCGAACTATTCAAGAAAAGAGAAAATAAAGTGGTTTTCATAGGCTGATACTGGTATTATATCGTTCTAATGTTCGGCAACGTTGCCGAACGGCGACCAATTGAGGAGAATTTCGAGTAAAAGCAGAATCAGAGGAGCTAATTAAGAAAAAGAGTATAAAAGTGATTAAGATGGTCATTTGTCTGCTTTTAGTGGCAACGGTTTTAGGCGTAAGCGGCTACGGGGCAATTGCAGTTAAGAAGTACGCCGTACATGATATGGAGCGTAAGAATCCGCCGGTTATCGAACCCGCCAGACGATTCGGCCAACCGCCGTCGGATGCCATTGTTTTATTCGGCGGAGAAGACCCAAATCTTTCAGAATGGGAAAGTGACAAAGGCGGTGACGCGAAATGGAAAATAATAGATAATAACTATATGGAGGTCCCCAAAAAAGCAGGCGGGATTCATACAGTAAAAGAATTCGGCAATTGCCAGTTGCATATCGAGTGGCGTACACCTACGGGGCTTGACCCCAAGATAATCGGCCAGAAGCGGAGCAACAGCGGCGTGTCCTTTATGGACAGGTACGAAGTCCAGGTGCTTGACTCATATACGGATGACAACTACAAAACCAATAGGACATACGCAGACGGCCAGGCTTCGGCGATTTATGGCCAGAATCCGCCAATGGTCAATGCCTGCCGAAAGGCCGGTAGATGGCAGAGCTATGACATCAGCTTCCTTCGCCCGCTATTCGATAAAAACGGCAAGTGCATTCGCAAGGCACGGATTACAGTGATTCACAACGGTGTCGTTGTTCATAATAACCTTGAAATCGAGGGAACCACTTCACATAAGAGAAAAGCCCGGTACGGCAAGCCTCACGAGAAGGGGCGTATCAAACTCCAGGACCATGGCAATCCAATGCGCTTTCGTAATATCTGGATACGCGAGCTGCCGGAACAGCCGTATCTGATTCAGGACTGATAATTTATCGCCGACATTTTGAAAATAAAGGCAACAGCAATATATTCAGGAAAGGGACAGAAATGAACTTAACGAAATCAAGAGTGTTCACGACAGTCATAGTAACCATCCTGTTGTTGAGTACAGCCAACGCTCAACTTTTGAATATTCCGGAAGTTTCCAGAGATAAAGTTATTTGCTTTGCACTTTACACCGTTCACAACAATATTATGAAGATGACGGCCCAGTTGTATCCGCTCAAGGAAGGTGAAGACAGAACGGTCCGGCTTGAAACCAAACAGAATGGAAAATGGAAACAAATAGCCAAATCACAGGTCGTCGAAAGAGGCTGGACCGCTGTTTTCCGAGTTGAGAACTGGAACACGACAAAAGATATCGAATATCGTGTTGTTCATGGCAAGAACGCATATTACACCGGCGTCATCCGCAAAGATCCTGCCGGTAAAAATACCATCGTAGTGGCGGCATTTACGGGTAATTCAATAAATCCGAGGCACGGTGGAGATATACCTAAAACCGATATAGTTAAGAACCTTAAAAAGATAAAACCCGACCTTCTGTTCTTTTCCGGAGACCAGGTATATGACCACAACAGGCATTACGCCGCCTGGTTAAAATTCGGCAGGGACTTTGGAGATATTATTCGCATTACCCCGACAGTTACAATACCCGACGACCACGACGTTGGTCAGGCCAATTTATGGGGCGCCGGAGGTAGGCTATCACATACCCGAGCCGGCCATGACGGCGGGTATGCCGCCCCGCTTGAGTATGTTAAAGAAGTTGAGCGGGCACAAACCAGCCATCTGCCAGATCCATACGACCCCACTCCGATAGAACGAGGTATCGGCGTTTACTACACATCCCTGACCGTAGGCGGAGTAAACTTTGCCATTATCGAGGACAGGAAGTTCAAGTCAGGCCCGAGCGGACTTGTTCCCAAGCGCGGGCCCCGGCCTGACCATATTCTGGACCCTACTTATGACCCAAAGAGCGTGGACGTACCCGGCGCAGTATTATTAGGTGAACGCCAGTTGAAGTTCCTGCGTCAGTGGGGAACCGACTGGCGCGGCGCTGATATGAAAGCCGTACTGTCACAGACAATCTTTTGCGGCGGCGCTCATATTCACGGCAGTACGGGTAACCGTTTGCATGCCGACATGGACTCGAACGGCTGGCCTCAAACGGGACGTAACAAAGCAATCGCCGAGATACGCAGGGCTTTTGCCTTACATATTGCGGGCGACCAGCACTTAGCGACAATCTTTCACCATGGTATAGACGACTGGAATGACTCGTGCTATTCGTTCTGCGCGCCGTCGATTGCAAACCTATATCTACGGTGGTGGAGGCCGCTTGAGGCGGGCAAAAACCGTGAACCGGGTGCACCGGAATATACGGGGGAATTCTTAGATGGTTTTGGAAATAAAGTGACGTGCTTAGCTGTCGCCAATCCGAGTCCGAAGCCGAATGGCGGACAGAAGCTGACGACGCGTGCGGCCGGCTTCGGTATCGTCAAGTTCGATAAGAAGAAAAGAGCAATCACAATAGAATGCTGGCCCAGAAACGTAGATATCACAAATCCAAATACAAAGCAATATCCCGGATGGCCCAGGACCATCAAACAGGAAGATAATTATGGCCGTAAGGCCGTGGCATATCTTCCAACTATACAGGTCAGAGGTATGAGAAATCCCGTTGTTCAAGTCATTGACGATTCGAACGATGAAATCATCTACACCCTCCGCATTAACGGAACTTCATTCAGACCCAAGGTTTTCAAGAAAGGCAAGTACATAGTAAAGGTCGGCGAACCTGGTACAGACAAGATGAAAATTCTCGAAGGCGTCCAAAGCCTTCCGCCTGATAAAACCAAAAAGATAAGAGTAAGGCTTTAATATAGAATTCTCCTGAAGATATGTAGTAAATAAAGTTGTAAACGCGCGAGATTCTATTAGAGTTCGGGCGGTGAGCCGATGATGGCGTACTCGTCGAAGACGGTGTGCATAATGGTAGTTCGGCCGTTCGTCGTATAGACGATGTGGATTTTACCATCATGGCTCTGAATGGCATAGGGATATGCGAAGGAATTGTCGCCGCCGGCAATGTTTCGCCGCCAGGGATAGGTCTTGTCATTGTCCGTCGAGACAGTCACGGTCAGCGGCGTACGATCGTTCATGTTATCGTTGTAAACCAGCAGGAGATGGCCGTTGCGTAGCTTGATGAAATCAACGGCGGAGTTGGGATTGAGGAATTTCGTTTCAACGGCGTCAGTCCACGTGTAGCCGCCGTCCCGGGAGTCGGAGCGTAACGTGTAGCCGTGGTCGGTAGGCAGAAAATCGCCGCCCCTACGGAGATAAGCGATGAGATAATCGTCGGTAAGCTGGACGACCTGGGCCTGCAGATTGCCCATGGGCGATTTGATCCGGTTGGTTTCGGTCCATACCTTCGTCTTCGGATTGTAACGCATGAAGTAGGAGCAGGTGGTGGACGCTGTCTTCTCCCGATCGTCGCCGGTTTCGTAGTACATGGGCAGGAGATAGTCGCCGTTGCTGAGGACGATGGGCTGGCCCCGAACCATTGTTCCTTCTTCGAAGTTGAGCATGAACGAATCCGACCAGGTTTCGGCACCATCGTCAGATATCTTGCCCTTGACTCGCGCGTTGGACCAGCTTTCGCCATAGCGGTTAATGTAGAAGAGCCACACGCGGCCGTCGGGCGCCTGCCAGACTACGGAATTGCCTTCGCCCCGGTCAGGCGTATTCGCGATGACCTTAGGTTCAGTCCATTTGGTTTGGCCCACTTTGAGGCGTGAACCGTACACGGCAGTGTCATCGCCATACTCACCCGAACCACCGTAGTAGGAAATATAAAGGTCCCCGTTGGTAAGTTGTGTAATGGACGCAGGATGCTTGTATTGGCCCGGGTGTTCAGGGCCAAACACTCGGTAGGTCTCGATATTGTAGCTTTCGGCACAGGATGCCACATTGACGAGAAATAACAAGAACACAACAGACTTCTTCATAGCTGGACTCCTCACTCTTTCGGATACATTCTTACGGTTAAAGACAAGCAAGCGTTTCACTGTTTGTATAACTGGTAAAAGAAACATATACTGCAGAAATCAGATTTTCAAGGAAAAACCGGACAGAAAAATGTAGCGTTGATACCAATAAAGGCGAGTTCGTTATTTAAATGGGCGGCGTAATCAAGGTATTTTCCTTGACGAGAAGGTGGCTAATGTGGTATATGTAATATAGTGAAGGTTCTGTCTGCGCAGTTGGGCATCTGTGGCATGTGTTCATCCAGCAGGCATAACTCCTGAGAATTTCTCATAGAAGAGGAATTATTGTGTAGTATGCAAAGTGCAGAGTTGTAATGGAAACTTTGTGCTTTGCAGGAATGATATTTTGAACATTTCAATTGTAAATCGATAGTTATTTTTTGAAGGAGGATTATTATGTGTAGAAGGCTAATCTGTTTGACTTGCTTTGTTTTGTTGTTGGCTGCTTTGCCGGTTGTAACTCATGCACAAGGCGAAAACCTACTGCAAAATCCGAGTTTTGAAGATGATGAAGTTATCCTCGACGATCCGGACTGGGAACAATGGTGTACCTGGAATCCAGATGAAGGTGCCGGTAGCAGCGTTATGGTAGATGATACAGAGTTTATTGACGGCTCAAAAAGCCTTAGGGTTGATCCCATTGGACCTGAAAACTGGCATTTCATTGTAGTGAATATATCCTTCACGGCCGACCTTAATAGCGACTATACTGCCAGTTTCTGGGCCAAAGCGGAAGAACCACGTCCCCTGACAGTACAGATGAAAGCATCAGATAACTCTGTTGCCGCCTGGGGAGCAACAGACTTTGAGTTGACGACTGAATGGGCTGAGTATTACTATACCTCAAATGTCCTGCATGAGGATGTAAAGCTTGAGATATTGTGTGCCGGCTCTGAAGTTACACATTGGTTGGATTTTGTTTTGGTTTATGAAGGAGAGTATGTTGCCGGAATTGAACCTGGAGCATCCCCTAAAGTAAAGGCGACTGCTCCGGATCCGGAAGATGGTGTCTTAAATCTCGATACATGGGCGAACCTTTCCTGGAAGCAGGGAGTTAGCGCAGTTTCACATGATGTGTATATTGGGGATAATGCGGAAGATGTTGGCAATGGGGCAGAAGGCACATTCGCGGGCAACCAGGCTGGGACATTTATTGTAGCGGGATTTCCCGGATTTCCTTATCCTGACGGCCTTGTTCCCGGTGCGACTTACTACTGGCGAATTGACGAGGTCAATGACGCCGATCCTAACAGTCCGTGGAAAGGTGACGTCTGGAGCTTTAGTATTCCTCCTAAAACTGCATACTTTCCCGAACCTGCTGATGCTGCCGAGTCTGTAAGCCAGGATGTGGAGTTGAGATGGACACAAGGTTTCGGTGCGAAACTGCACACCGTATATTTTGGCGACAATTTTGAAGATGTGAGCAATGCAACTGGCAGACTTGCTCAGGGAACAACGGCTTTTAATCCCGGTACACTTAAAATAGCTAAGACTTACTACTGGCGTGTCGATGAGTTTGATATTATCGAAACGCATAAAGGTGACCTCTGGAGCTTTACTACTGAGGGCGCCGTCGGGAGCCTTAATCCGGTTAATGGCGCTGTTGACGTTACACAGACACCGATTCTCACATGGGTACCGGGCTTAGGTGCTACACATGAAATCTATTTTGGCACCGATGCGGCTTCTCTGGAGTTGAAAGGCAGCGGAAACCTTGGTTCCGAAAGCTATGACCCCGGACAGCTTGAATGGGATACTACCTACTATTGGCGTATTGATGAAGCTGATAATGCTAATGCCGACAGTCCGTGGACAGGCCCTCTCTGGAGCTTTACGACGGCCAACTTCCTTATCATTGATGATATGGAGAGCTACAACGATCTTGATGAAAGTGACCCGGCTTCTAACAGGATATATCTGGCCTGGCTCGACGGATTCGACAACCCGGCCATAAACGGTTCTATCGTTGGTTATTCTGATCCTCCTTTTGCCGAGCAGTCTAACGTTCACGGCGGGTCTCAGTCGATGCCGCTTTTCTACGACAACGGTGTCGGGAAATCTGAGGCGACGTTGACACTGACTAATCTGCGTAACTGGACAGAGAACGGCATCAATACACTGACGATTTGGTTCAGAGGCAATACGTCTAACGCTGCCGAACCGATGTATGCTGCTCTTAATGGCAGCGCTGTGGTTCAACACGATAATCCTGATGCAGCACAGACAGCTTCCTGGACTGCATGGAACATCGACCTGCAGTCGTTTGCGGACCAGGGTGTGAACCTTACCAATGTCACTTCGATTACTCTTGGGCTTGGTAACAGAAATAATCCGGTGGCGGGCGGTACAGGTATGATGTACTTTGACGATATTCGTCTGTATGCAATAGCACCCTAAGCGGGAACCGGCGGTTAAGACTGTAAAGTTGATATTACAGATTTGTATTAACTCGGGGCATATACTGATTGACTCGGTATAGGCCCCGCTTTTATTAGCTCAATAAGAGAAGATTTAAAAGCGTGTAATGATATTCTTTATTGCATTAGGGTCTGTATTGACAAATTCCGGAACGTTTGCCGCCCAATCCGGAGCAGTCATATTCGATAAGATAACCGGAGGACTGCTTCGGCCTTTGTGGTCGATATGTGTCAGGAATAACTGAGTAAATGGCGAGTTGCGTTTAGAAGAGAAAACGAGCCATCTACTATTAGGAGACCAGCTATGCCAGGAGTTCATCCCCTGGTTGTTGCACTTCATCTTTCGAGATTCTCCGCCGCCGGCAGGAATGATATGCAACTTGCTGTCCGGCCGTACCATTATGAATGATTTTGCCTGACAATATACAATCCAATTGCCATCCGGCGAGTACCTGGGAAAGAAGTTGCTCATTCCATTGTTCGAGGCACCTTTCAACGGTTCAGCTATCCCGCCCGCTCCATCATTAAAAGGAACCCGGTATAAGTCATAACAGAAGCCATCTATTGTTTCTAAATAGTCCAGACTTTCTTCAGAGGACATGGAATAACTCTCCGTATCATATTTGTCTTCTGCAGCCTTTGCCCGAATGAAAACAATCGTTTTCCCATCCGGACTCCAACAGGGATTGCATTGGACATATTCAGGGTCATCAGCACCGGGCAGAGGGAAATAAGTTTTATTCTTTCTGTCGTAGACAGCCAAAATTCCCCTGACAGGAAAGAAGAAATCCCCAAAGCTACTGTAAGCTATAACGAATAAATCCTTGACCATTGACACCACGTACCGCCCATCCGGCGACACCCGCGCCAAAAAACCGTTTGTGTATTTATTGCTTTTCTTATCGTAATCATCCCATGTATTTACTTCATCTGCCGTGATGACAGTTTGCTCTTTCACCTGGGCCGTTACATAGGAGCCCTTGTTTCCGGCATAATCCATATCCATGACGAGGCATTTGCCATCGCGGGAAAAGGAATGGCAACTTCCGCAGAAAGGTGGATTTGAAAGGACTATGCGGGGAGAAAGCGAGGAAATACTGTCAAAACGCCAACGGATTCTTGATAGATCCCTTGCGGCTTCTTGAAATGGGGGTTTAACTTCTCGATAAAACAACGGAGCTCCAACTTTGTCCTTCGATGTTTCGAAAATAATTTTGGTGTGCCCGCGGATTATTGTCAGAGCCGAATGATTGACGCCAAATATATGAACTGTAGCCGTCTTACCTGAAGATCTTTCTTTAATTGATTCCCAGTTTTTCGCAGTTAATGTCAATTCGGTACTTTTAGTCTGGAAATTCATCCGTCCCAGCTTGTCTTCGAACTCAAAACTCAACAGCCATCTATCACTGCCGGTATCTAAGTTTATCCAACGGAAAGTGGGGGCAGGGATCTCTGGCGGGAAAACAGTATCATTCAAAGGATAATCGACCGTAATATGAGCATATGAGGACTGTTCATTATATCCCGATAGAATTGATGAAACAGCCTTGCTTGAGATCGCACGTTCTCGATAACAAAATATTCCTATAGCCAAGGCCAATAAGGCGATAGCAGCTGCGCACAACTTGCGGTGCGTGATAGTGCTTGAATTGAAGTACTTCATACCGGGATTTTCCATATAATTGTCTATATCCTTCAGCTATGCCACAGAGCTTGTCTGCCAAATTATAACACACTCAGTCTTGATGAAGCAAGCTGTTGGCTGAAATTTAACTGTATGCCCGTTCGCCGTTGAAATGGCCTGCTGGGAGCTTCAGATTGGAAGATGAGGGGGTGGTTTGTGAGAATCTGAAATTATTAGTTGAATTACGACATGTAATTATTAAAATGGAGCTGAAAGGAAAAACAAATGTGGGAAGCTGGAGCAATTATTGCGGTTGTCTTAGTTGTTGACCTGTGCATTATCGGCATATACAAGGCGTTACGACGAACGACGAAAGGATGCGACAAAAAAGACAAAAAGGCAAAGTGTTAACAGCAAAGAAAACTTTTTAACAAAATCTTTGAGTAGAAATGCGCGTGTTCGTGAGTTAAATTTTCTGGCAATATATATCCCAAGAGAGCATTTACAATACTACCCATGGTAGTGCACGGGCAACATACTTCGAGACCACCATTCAGCGTCTTTACAGGCCGCCACCATTTTCTTCCCAGGTTTCTCTCTTAACGACCCAGATGTCGGTTTGGTAGGGTTTTATCGTAGCGTGCTCAGGTATCCATAATTTGGTCTTATGCCAACTTTCGACATGGCCGTCATAGAAGGCGATATTGGCAGAGTCATTATGGCGATACATGGTTGGGCCGCCACATCCGGCGGCCTTGTAGTCATTGACAGTGCCATCCTGGCCCAATACATCCCAACCGTCGATGTAATTGGCTCCCTTCCACTTACTCCACCAGTCGTGCGCTTCGTTGAAGTGCAGTTTGCGAGCAGGCTGCTTGACGGTTGACATCTTGTAAGCCAATCTGGTCAGGTCCATGGTTGCAGTCCATGAAGCCTGGCCTACCGAGGGATACCAGTCTTCGATATTGAAACCGTAGCTGACAAGAGTTCCCCCTTCGTTGCCACTTTCAATGTCATAGGCGTGCGCCCATGCTTTCTGTCTATCGCCGGGGCACTTGTATTTCTTTGGGGTTTGAACGGATGATATATCCTGCTCGGCTCCCTCGTAACCAATGTATTTGCGGAAATCTGGATTGCCCGTCCAGATAGAAGCCGCCGGGTTTGAGGAATCGCGGCAAGGCACGCCCCAGTCATCGAAATTGGCTGCGTAAAGTTGGTTGGCCAGGGCCAGACTATGGAGGTTGTTGGAGCATACCATTTTGCGCCCCTGGTCCCGGGCCAGGTTCAATGCCGGCATTAGAATAGCCATCAGAACAGCAATGACGGCAATCACAACGAGTAGTTCGATTAGCGTGAATGCGCTTGATTTGCTCATGGCCTGTCTCCTTATCTGACATTTCCCATTTACACGGTTAAAAAGCATATTTTTCTCCGTACGATACCGATTATTTTACAACAATCTGCT
>VRUK01000057.1 GCA_019456195.1 Planctomycetota bacterium
CGAATTACCGAAAACACTCAGGCTAAGCGTTTATTGGTTAAAGCTACAATTCAGAATTTCCTCGACGAGGTCATCTCCGAACTTGGCAAAGGTAACCGCCTGGAGTTTCGCGATTTTGGTGTCTTTGAAGTCAGAGAACGAGCAGCAAGAACTGCACAGAACCCCAAAACTCTGGAAAAAATCCAAGTCCCGGCAACGCGAAGAGTAAAGTTCAAGATGGGGCGGGTGATGAGGGAAAAACTGAACGCAAAAGGTGCCGAGCAATGAACCTTGATGTGCTACGATGGAAGGGCTGGGAAGTCATTAGAACAGCTGGTCATCAACCATCGGTCCGACTCACACAAGAACTCAGATCGGGGTGTCCTACTCAAAAATTGATTTGAAGTTGAAAATCCCAAGATAAAGAGATCTTTTGAATTCAGTTAGTGGAGTTGTCTGAAGTGCGATTACTTTCAATTTCAGAGAAATCTATTCCGCTAAAATTAAGACCCCTTATTTTAAAAAGCTCGTTGCACAACCTCGTTCTTTTCTTTCCCCTGGGAAGGTTCTCCAGTTGATCATCAATTTCGATATATTTCTCTCGAATAGCAGAGATTCTCGGGCTATCGTATAGTGTTTTTACCCACTCCATTTCTTCGCTTGTAATATAATCGAGAATTTCATGAGGAAAAGATTCGATTTCTATCAACTCATTATAGTATCGATCCTCCCATGAATATAGAGAAGGTATCGCATGCCCCAATAAATATGGGATAAAGAAAATATTTGAAAGCATGGTGTTAATGATTTTTCTTTCTGCTTCTTCAACGTCACCATGACGATATAATGTGATCGCCCAACACAGGAAATTAAATGCATATCCATATTCATTTGGATATTTGTTCTGATACCATTCGTAATGATCCAAGGTATCCTGAACATTACCAAGCATTAAATAAAGAGGGCCAAGTAAAAATCTTTTATCTGCATCGACATTGTTCACGATGTCTCCGGTTGCCACTTTGAAAGATATATTCCGGGAATGAGACGGCATAAAAAACTTGGGCTCTGTTGTGTGGACATAGACCAAGATGCCGGCTTCGATGTAGGGCATCATATAGCCCTTCATCCACTCATCCAGCTTATCCTGGCTGTTGTAGTTTACAACCACGAATTCCACATTGGGATAGTCTCGATTGTGATGGATGTTGACAGGGAGAGTCACCATCAGGTCATGGAGACGGTTCATACAGGCTGTGCAGAAGGAAATCTTCCTGTACGTCTTCGGCTCTCTCGGTACAGGCTCTTTGACCGGATCCCAGATATCCCAATGCCATTCATCCCAGATATCGCCCATTCTTCTCGACCCACTACTCAATAGTGTTCGTTTTCAAATTCACAGGGCTATATCGGCGCCGTTCGAGTTTTGACCTTACCCGCGGTTCCTACGCTTCGTTGCTTAACGTTACGTACACGTCAAAATATCTTCTGATTAATCGCTCCAATCTCTCATTTACCGTCTTTACATTCAACTCGTTCTGACCCAACAGATGCCGTTTCATACCACAAGGACAGTCGGGACGGAAGTGGCTCACGCGAATTGGCTTATCGCTTTTCAAGTACCGCTCGGGAAAAAAAGCACAACCCATGTTGTAGGTATAATCTAACACGGTTACCCTGTGCTCGTACGCTGGTGCGCTCAGAATCCGGTGCAATGCAGGTTCTTCTCTTATCTTTTTATTGCTCAGCAGGAAGGAAACAACGGCCACAATATTTTTTGCGGCTGGCCTGTAAAATACGCTTGAGCCGCCGAATCTGATTGGGGAATGCTCGCCATGTTCGCAGATACCCATATCCTTGAATCGCGGGCAATCAAACCACATGTTTTGCCATGCATCCAGATCGTGGATCCACAGTTCTTCGTCCAAACAACCTTTCTTGAACAACTCATTGACAGCAAAGGTCTTGCTTCCGGTTAAACACGTGTCGTCAAACGATACCTGCTGAGCTTCCACGCCCATGAACTCATAGTCGAAATTTGTCAGAAGCATTATATCCTTCGCAGCCCATCCAACCTCCAAGCTGTTTTCTATTTGGGCCTTCACATACGTTTCAAGTAGTGTGAAGGAGTACGCATTTTTTCTTGATTGAAAATTGGCAACTATCATATTCTTCATGTCTCACCTTTCCCATAGACTACTTCAACTCCGGAGGCACTCGTTTCCACAGCAATCCGCACTTCTACCAACCTGCCCTTTTTCGTGTTGTCCCGTGATGGAGCATCACCATTCGTTTCTCACTGTTTCGGCGGCGGGATGGTAATGTCCAACTCGTTTACCTTGCCAAGCACCAATAGCGGCTCGTCGAAGTCGTCCGGTCGGCCTACCACCAGAATATGCACCTTATCGGGGCGCAGATGCTTCCTCGCCACGCGCAATACATCCGCCCTGGTCACTTGCTCAACGCGCTCCTTTGTCTTCTGCAAGAAGTCGGTCGGGTACCCGTAATACTCGTAGATCATCAGACGCATGATGATCTCGCCTTTGGTATCGAAATTAAAGACGAAGGAATTCAGATAGCTTTCCTTGGCAATGGCAAGCTCCTCATCTGTCACTTCCTCATGCCTCATCTTGTGGACTTCACCAATCATGGCCCGAATTGCGCGCACAGTGCTTTCGGACTTGGTCTGGCATCCGACAGAGAACGCACCGGGATGGGAGTAGTGCATACCGTAGGCCCCGCTAACAGAGTAGGCCAAGCCCTGCCGAGACCGAACATTCTGAAAGAGCCGCCCTGTGAAGCTACTACCCAGGATTCGATTCATCAAAGTCAATGCAAAATGGTCTGGATCACTCATCAGCCCGCCGATATGCCCTAAGATGATGTTCGACTGGTTGATATCCTGCTTGCGAATGAGGTTGAGTGTCTTTCGATAATCGTAATCTACCTCAGGCTCCTCAGGCAGATTTAAGTCGATCTTGTCCCACCCTTCGAACGCCTTCTTGATCTTTTCAATTATCTCCTTTGTTTGAAAATCCCCCCACACCGCCATCATCATCCTGTTCGGCCCGAAGTATCTCTTATGGAACGCCACCAAGTCACCGCGCGTGATGTTGTCGATGGTGGCATGCTCAATGTGGCGGGCGTATACACTGTCTGGACCATAGATGAGCTTGTCAAACTCGCGCGATGCGATTTGCCCTGACGAGTCGTTACGCCGCGAGATGGCGCTGCGGAGTTGCATTTTGGCCAAAGCGATTTTGTCCTCGCGAAATTCGGGATGCATCAATACGTCCGCAAGAATAGCTAATCCCGTGTCGACGTTTTTTTTCAGGATCGATACCGACGCTCGCCCCGAATCAAGACCGATGCTGGTCTCTACAAACGCTGCGATTCGCTCCAACTCTTCATCGATTTCGTCGCCGGTTTTGGTCTTCGTGCCACCGATCCGTATCACCGCGCCAGTAATGGCGGCCAAACCGATCTTATCGGCGGTCTCGTACATTGAGCCCGCACGAATGCGCACCGAGATACTGATCAGCGGAAGCTTATGATCCTCTAGCAGAAACAGCCGCATCCCGTTGGGCAACGTCACGCGCTCGACCTCGGGAACCTTGATGTCTCTCAGCTTGGGATACTTCAACTGTTCGTAGTCCTGCACGACATCCTGAGCGCACACCGCAACCGACATCCAACAGAGTACTGTCATGACAAAAACAGCTTTTGTTGTAACGGATCTCCTATGGCTCATTCTCACACTCTTGATCATGGTCATTTCTCCATTGGGACCGTCTTGATCATGCCGATGGTCCGGTTCTTCGTCGTGAAATAGGTTCTTGTCACACGCAGGATATCCGTTGCGGTTACCTGCTCGATCTGATCAAGCTGTTTGAAGATATTTTGCCAGTTGCCGGTGATTGTTTCGTAGAAGGTTAAGTGGCGTGCAAGCCCTGAGTTGGAACTAAGCCGTCGAATCAATCCGGCCCGGGCACGTGTCTTGGCCTTCTCCAGCTCTTTGTCACTAACTGGTTCGTTCTTCAATCGCTCGATCTCAGCATAGAGCACTTCTTCGCACTCTTCGTTGGTGTGGTTTCTCGCCGGCACAGCATAGAAGACAAACAGCCCAGGATACCGATTGCCAGGCCGCCCCTGAAAGCCGGTCGCGTACATGGCGATCTTCTTTTCTTTCACTAGGCTCTTGTACAAACGCGATGTCCGTCCTATGCCCATAATATCCGTGATCGCGTCGAACACAGCATTATCGGGATGATTGATGCTCGGTTTATGATACCCGATCAATACGATTGGCTGCGCAGGATCCTCCACTACCACGCGGCGTTCGCCAAGCTGTGGCGGCTCCACCGTCTCGACCGGATCGGGCTGGGGGTGATAAGGGATGCGGCCAAAATAGGCCTGTGCCAGTTCTTCCACTCGGTTGGGATTAACATCGCCCACAAGAGCAATCGTCAGGTTACGAGGGCCATAGTATTTGTTGAAGAACGCCTGGGCTTCGATCCGTGTGAGCGTCTTTATATCGCTCATATGCCCAACTGCTGGCTCGCCGTAAGGATGAGCCTTGTATGCAACTGCCAGGAACTCCTCCCCCAACCGCCCTACCGGTTGGCTTTCAGCCCGCAACCGTCGCTCCTCCATTACCACGTCCTTTTCCTTATAGAACTCGCGCAGCACTGGATTGAGGAACCGGTCCGATTCCATCAGCATCCACAGCTCAAGCTTGTTCGAGGGCAAGCTAACAAGATACACCGTGGAATCGTAGTTCGTCCGAGCATTGAGGCCAACGCAGCCGGCCCGCCTAAACGCTTCCTTGAACTCATCGTGCACTAGCAACTCTTGCGCCTCCTGCTGTGCTTTCTTGAACTCGCTGTGCAGTTCTCCCAGGCGCTGCTCGTCGGCTTTGTTGCCCTTTCTCTGTTCGAACTTGATGGCCTGGAATATCTCGTCCATCTTGGCCATCAATTTCGCTTCGGCCTCGTAGTCCTTTGTGCCGATCGTCTTGGTTCCCTTGAAGGCCATGTGCTCGAGTAGATGGGCGAGTCCTGTTATGCCTTTGACCTCATCGACCGCACCGACATTTACATGGGTGTGGCATGCCACCACAGGCGCTTCGTGCCGCTCCAGCACGAGGAACTTGATTCCGTTATCCAGTGTGAACTCTGTCAGAAACTTATCGAATTCCGCAAGGTCCTGCCCCATCACCGTCGGCACGAGAGCCAGCAGAGCAAACAAGACAACGGCCAGACCAATGCGCTCCATGAGCAAATTCTTCATACTGTCACCCCCTTGTATCCATGGGATCCCTCTGTTTGCACTTTGGCTAATGCAGGATCTGATACGCACTTCGCAAGACGGGTAGGATAGTTTCGAAAGTGTCTGGGATAATCGTAGTTCAGAAGCGGACCCAGATCCTTGTACTTCTTCTTATCCCTCTGGGTGATTTCGCCTAATTCTTGCCACAGGGCCTGGAATCGCGAAATCTCCATCTTGACCGAATAGGTCCTTTCCACTTTTTTCCGGCCCTTTTGCCCCATTTTCCTTCTCACGTCTTCGTGGTCGATAAGCTCTAAAGCCCTAGAAATCAGCAGATCCATATCAATGTGTATATTCCGACTCACCCGATGGATTACCGAATGACTGTACGGATTAACGAAATTGACCAGAATGTCTTGTCGACATTCCCTTACTTTCCAAACAGTAGGGATCCTATAGCCGGTAACACCGTCATCGACGATGTCTTTATACCCGTCCCAGTCTGTACAAATGACAGGTAGACCCATGGCCATGGCTTCTATCAGGTTTATGCCGAAGGACTCTTGGAGATTATCACTCAAAGAGATAAAAACATCGGCACAACTAAGGATATCTGCCTTGCTTTCATCCTTAAAGTTGGTGATGATTTTTATTCTGTCCGCTATACCCAGCTCGCTCGCTATGCCCAAAAGGTCTTGCGCCTCGTTGTCAGGATCACTTCCAGCAATAACAAGCAACAACTCCGCCTCAGTCCTCTTTGCCAATCGAGAAAAAAACTTGAGAAGCCGATCGTAGTTCATCTTAGACACCGAGGAAATTCTTGCTATGGACAACAACACAGTGGCGTGCGGGGGTATCATAAAATTTTTCCTTGAATGGAGCTTGTCTCTGGATTGGAACTCCTCAATGTTGATCCCATGTGGTATCACATCGACTCTACCTCTATAGGCGAAACGTCCCGATGTAACCGATGACACATCTGCAAAATATGCTAGAACAGCTTCCCGAGTAGGCTTGGAGGGAACAACGATTGAGTCGTAGGGCCGTCCCCCGCCGCTCAGTAAGCAGATGTTCAGAAGCTCCCTTAGATGGGCATTGGTTGCTATTGTATAAATTCTTCTGGTCAATGGGATATTCTTCCGAGATAACATGTTCCGAAAAATCACTTCCTCATAAGGGCTGAACTCCTCAAAGTGAAGCACTTGATAGCTTACGTCAGGATTCCCCACAAGATTTTTTAGCTTTATGACCTTCAATTTCTCAAATCGAAAGTAAGCTCTTATGGCCTCGTCTTTTGAGAGTGTTTTAAGAAATTCCTGGTCGTAGTAAGCATGATATTCATCAAAATCACCATGTTTCAACAATCCCAGAGCGAAGCTCCCCATCGCCACATAAGCACCAAGAAGTGGCTTAGGTTTTATATAGTACCTGAAGCCTGCAAATGAACCATACAGTTTCATAATGAGCACCTTACATGTCGCCATGCCCCACTAATGTCTTGAAGGAGAACCAATTCTTAACATTCATGTCTTGATAGCTCGTCAACGAGGATTGCGCGGTCCAGTGAGATACCCTTGTCCAAACTCAACCAGTGGTGATAAAAGCCGCGTTTCTCGCGAAGCTCAGCACATGAGCCCCTTTCTGCAATCCGACCGTTCACCAAGATGACTACTTCATCAATCCAGGGTTCGGTGGTTATAGCAATATTGTGAGTCACCAGCAAAGTAACACAGCCCGGGGTCCGTAGGGCAATTATACCTTGCAGGAGCTTACGTTCAGATTCGATGTCCATCGAGGAGGTCACTTCGTCAAGCAGCAGTATTGAAGCATCTTTAAGTATAGCGCGAAAAGCCGCCAGCTTCTGGTACTGGCCAGCCGATAACCGTATACCGTCCGAGCCGAGTTTCGTATCGTAACCTTCCGGTGTAGAGGAGATCATCTCGTCCAGCCCGAGAATGCTGGCGTATTTCTGCAGACTCTCGGTTGAAATCGATCCATTGCCGGAACATAAATTGTTACGTATCGAATCACTAAAGAAAAAGGTGGTCTGCGGCACTAACGATACGTGGTGTAAATAACTATCATGGTTGATTTCTCTAAAGTCATATCCATCCACCAGAAACCGCCCTTGGTATCTATTGTCCAGTCCGGAAAGAATCCGGATCAGTGTACTTTTCCCTGCCCCACTGGGACCTACGACGGCAACCGTCCGTCCGGCCTTCAGACACAGATCTAAGTCACACAAACATGTCCGGCCTTCTTTGTAGGCGAAAGATATTTTATGTAGCTCAAATTGGCTGGGCGGCTTTACAAGCGTTTTTGGGGTCCCGCCCTGCACCGCTGAGTGGCGCGCGTTTAATATCTCAAGTATCCGGCGAGCCGACACAGAGCTTGTCATCAGTAACTCATAGATCTTTGCCAATTGCTCGAAGGGGCGCACAACTATGTTGACGTACATACCCAATGCCACGGCTTCTCCAAGCTGTAGTCGATTGGTGAATACCAAGTACCAGCCTCCGCAAAGCAGTACCATCCCCCAGGTTATGCTAATTAGACTACTAAGCTGGCCCCAGAACATGGAAGCTCGCCAAGTAGCAAATACGATGCGCAGATGTTCACGAAGTAACTGCTTGAGCCTCTTGCGGCGGAAACGACTCAGATAAAAGAGCCGCGCTATCATGGTCCCTTCTATCGTTTCAGATGTAAATGTCGTTATCTTCTCGTCTGTCGCTCGCTCTGCCTCGCGAAAGCTTCTTAGCCTGCGGGCCAAACGAGCTGTGATCAGGAAGTTGACGGGGACAATGGCTAGTATAAGAAGGGTAATTCCTACGTCGAGACGCAACATCAAGAATATGGCTGCCAAGAATGTAAACGCGATTGTCACGATCTGCGGCACCAGTTGCGTTATGCTTCTTGCAACGGAGCCCACGTCGCGTGTGGCGCGCTCCAGGAACATGCCTGAGCCGTGTTCCTCTAGGTACGATTGCGGTAAGCGCTGTATAGCATTGAAGACGCGAAAGCAAAGCTTATATTGTAGCATGTTTTCAATATATTTCGACAAGTATCCTGAAACCGAGATGAGTAAACTAGGCACCATTCTAAGTGCCAGCAGTGCCGCGCATAGCCACCCGAATAAACGAAAGTCACGAGCGGGATAGGCCTTGTCAATCAGCAACTGCATAATCAAAGGAGTTAACAACGGGGGGATTGATAGAATGGGAGATAGAAGGGCCAGTAACAAAAAGCGATATTTATATGAATAGCAATAAATGGCTACCGCCCTAATGCACGCAATCGCCCCCTTCGTCTCAGCAATTGTACGCCGCAAGGCCGACACCATCCTCACGCCAAACCGCTCTTGCTGTAGGGCCGCCACTTTGACGTTATCCGAAGGATCATCACCATCTGCCATTAAATTATGGCCTCTCGTAACCATAACGCTTTCTCTCTTGGTCTGATCAGGCAAACCTGACCCCTACTTGCCTATTATCCTCTTCTATTCTCCGAGCAAAGGTGGATAGCCGTATCTTCACTGACTTGGGCGATTCTGGGTTCCTTCTCCACTGATATACCTCAGATTTTGCGCTTGGTCGTCACTCGCTTAACCACGCCGACCTTCTGTCACCGGCTCGTGCGCTGCCAAGATTGAAGGACCTTTTTTAAGAGTAGTGGGGGAGTCATACCATACGCCCCCACTACTAGTACCTGCTACTACCCAGTACTCTTAGGATCGCCGCCCAGGTCTATGCAAGTTGCGGAGGGGCTTGTTCCATATTGCCCGCAACTTTCCGAAGGACTGGTGCCAGGATTGCAGCTTGCAAGGTTCAATTCCCCGCCAAGGATGCCCTGTACATCAGGCGCTGCGTAACCTGTGGGTAACAGCGAACCGAGATCTAGTACATCTGCCATTAGTTATCACCTCCTTTCATCAAAAAAAATGTGCCTTTCAAGAAATTCGTAAGCCCTTATATAATAAGAGCTATAACAATACTCTTTTGTAACTTTACCTCTACCTGCTTAACTCATTACCGCCCAGGCAACGAGCACTAAGCATACTTACACATTTAAAATCCAAGGCAACACTCCTGATCAGGCTAATCTCTCACTCAAGCGACACTCTTGGCCTCGACGTCAGAGCGCTCGACTATCCGAGTTTTAGGAAAGAGACCAAGCTTCTCCGAGTTGACACACTTCGGATAAGGATCAAAGAAACTATCCAGCGTTACGTCTTCATTCTGTAAACGGCAGTGTCCTAGACACGCTGACCGTGCGACACAGCGCCCGCATACGCCTTGAAGCTGGCTGGGGATACCTTCTCTTATGAGTTGTAGGGTAGGATGGTTTACCCAAACCTCAGACAGCTTATCCTCACCGAGTGTTCCAAACCGAAAATCATCTGCGTAACGACCCATTCCACAAACGGTAATGGTTCCATCAGCCAGAATCGCCAGTGTTGAAGTAATGTTACATCTGCTACGCAATGCACACGATTCCATAATGTGAGTCACACTCTTCAGAGCTAAAGGTAATGAACTACAGTACTGCATACCTTCTATCGATTTCGCATGCTCGGTAAGCTGTTTATCAATGTCTAATGACTCTTCAAGACTGATCAGAGGAAGGTTCTTACCACGACCGATAGGGTTAACAAAGCATACCCTGAACGAGTTAACTCCTTTACTGGCACTCATATCCATAATGCGAGGAAGTTCGCTCTTATTCCCCTCGTATGCTGCCGCAATAACTTGCACGCTGAGACCCGCCTGGACCAGATGCTCAAGACCTTCTACCGCCTTACTAAAGCACCCTTCAATACCCCGCAGGGCTTCATGTGTTTCAGCGTTCGCGCCGTCGATACTCACGGAAACAAATGTATTACCACGTAATTGGGCCAGGGTGTCGGCTTGGTGCCTCTTCACAAGTGTTCCATTTGTTTCGATGATGACACGAAGACCCTTCGAGTCTACATAACAACATATGCCAATCAAGTCTTCTCTAAGAAAGGGCTCGCCGCCGGACAGTTTGCACGCCCTCAAGCCAAATGGCAACAGCTCATCTATCGCCCTACAAATCAATTCATAAGAAACCTCCTCCCTGCGATTGCCCGGTCTATCATTGTAGGTGGGAGTATAGTAACAGTGCCGACATCTCAAGTTACAGCAGTCCGTGGGGTAAATTAACAAATCTGTTAGAAACGGTTCCTTGCGAGCTTGTTTTTCCATCATGACACCTTTCTGCTTTCTTGCACAACGGCTTCTTTCCCAAACAACTTACCTATCTCCCTCCTGGGACATATCGGCCATGCTGCCGGCCAAATACCAGTCATGGCGTATCCGCCAGCCGGGCACGGCCCCCGACAAAGATGATGCCACGAGCAATCCTCACATCCGTGGACTTGCGTCAATGGAATTCCGTGGCATTCTCGAATCGCGTTAAACATCGTAGAGTTGCGCCAAATGTCTACAAAAGGTTGATCATGCACATTACCGGCGCGATAAGTGTACGACATGTCACAAGGAACCACGGTTCCATCAGAAGCTATCGTGGCTTGAACCCGAGCAGCCCCGCAGTTTCGGAACATCCTGTTTTTGTTCGTTTCTTCTATATCCGCCAATGTACCTTCTTTTAGCTTACGATAAAAACTTATCATATAGGTCCAGGGGCCGGTGAGAAACCCGGGATTACTGTCGTCAACCAGTAGAATGGTCTCGAGCGCCTTTCGAAGCTCATTGGGCTGCAGTGTCATCTCCTTTTCATAACGTAGTGCTCTTCCACAAGGAGCGGGCATTGTGATAAATATTTGCTTGATGCCGATGGATTTTATGAATTCGACTATTTGGGGTAATTCGCGATAATTTAATCGGCTCAGTACCATAAACGGTCGAACTCTAAGCCCGGCCTCCGCCAACATTCTGATCCCCCTTTTCATGTTAATAAAGCTGCCCGGGCCTCGGATACGGTTGCAGGTCTCAGCCACTATACTGTCAAGGCTAACCGAGATTAAGGGACGGCGCGGAAGTTCTTTCAGACGCTCAACCACCTTTTCGGTAACCAGAGTCGCATTCGTGTCGAGTTGCATACGCATGGAATATTGCATAATCGCATTGACAATCTTAAAGAAGTGAGGATGAATCAAAGGTTCCCCACCCGTCAAAGAGATCCTGAAGACTTTGCAGCGAGCCAATTCATCTATCAATGACAGAAGCTTCTTCGTGGTCATATCCTCCCGGCGGAACTGCTCTGAAGAAGTACCACAGTGCAGGCAACGAAGATTGCAACGACGGGTGATCATGAGGGTAACTGATATAGGGGCAGATAGGATCTTAATTGCTTTCATCATCATGGGACTCCGCGAAGTGTGAAATATTTCCAAAAAATTTCTTCACATCGGCTTGGATTTGTGCCAGATCAATTTCTTTGTTGTAGTGCCCGTAGAGGACTTCACACCATTCATCGTAACAGATGCGATCACGTCTACAGCGCAAAAGGGCACTCCCGGTAACATTGATTACTGCCAGCGCATCGGTATCAGGGTCAAAAAGAATGATGCCATCATCTTCCACTCTTAGGACGACGTCAGGCTTGAGTTTCCAAAGCCCATGACATATTATTGGCATTTCCTCTTCGGTAGACGGCATGTCTTTGGTGGTTACATCTGTTTTTTTGTGCTCATTCATCATTTTGCTCCTGAAGTAAGAGATAGAGATCAACTATTGGGATGTTATCTTTGACAATGTCTTAGAAGCCTGACCATCTGCCAACTGCGCACGACCATATCATGCTCGGCAACTACGTTCCGGTAGCTCTAAACTACTAAAGTAAAGGCCTATTCTCAAACTCCATTTTGCTAAATACTCCTGTGGGGCAACCGAAGTACAGCAGAGGATATATACTCCTAACGCGTAGTACATATCCAATATGAAGGTCTCGATCTCATGGAAAACAGATCATTGCATAAGCTACAGTACTCTGAATTCCATTAGCACGCACTATTGAAAGTGCTACTCTCTAAGTGCTACTCTCTAAGTGCTACTCTCTAAATATCTAAATGCGCGCAAGCTACCGAATTCTGCAAAAATATAATTGGATTTTTGCATTGTCCCAGCAAGTGGCTTTTTTGTAGAGACTTATGAGCGAAAAAATTTTGCTTTACCCTCTCCCTGAATGTGCAGACCGAAGACCTCAGCAATCCTCAACCGTTTTCTTTCTCCACTATCATCTGTTTCAACTCTTTCAGCGACCTTTCCTGCCGCGAATAGAAAGCCTTCACGGAGCATCCCGCTTTTTGAGCAGCCTCTTTTACAGAGAGCCCTTCGATAAACCGTAGTCTTATCGCTTCGTAAGCTTTGGGAGACAATCGAACTGCCATATCTTGGACGGTTTTCTGGAGTTGGTGTTGTATAATTTGACCTGATGGTTTTTGATTCTGTTGAATACTATGATTGGCAAATACTTCATCAATCGAGTCTATAGGAATACACCGCGGGTGATTCTTCCTTTTTCGCAGATATAGAGCTATAACGTTTCTGGCCACAGCGAAAAGATATGCCTCCACAGACTCCTTTATCTCATAATGAGCTCTTGTTTCCCAAAGGCGGACGAAGACTTCTTGAGCTAAATCTTCTGCGTCTGTCACAGAATGGATGCGTTGGGCAATATAACGCTTCAGTCGCTCGTGGTATTTAGCGTACAAAACCCCGAGTGCGTTTGGTTCTTTGTCATTCAAAGCCCATGTCAGGAGAAGCTGGTCGAAGGTTCTCGGGCTATCACATGACAAGCCTTGATCCTTTTTGGTAAAATGTACTCTCGCCATTATTCAACAAAGCAATTTAGCGCAAACAACCCCACACATTGAAGGCGTCTGAGTGTTGTTGATTGTTGATTAAAAAAATTGGATTTATCTTAACTTTTTTATAATGCTCACCGATTGGACCCGAGCATGGATTTCTGAAGAACTTAATTTTTGTTGCCGGGCTGGATAACTTGTAATCCTTATTTTACGCCCCCAAAATATCCCATATGCACTTACGATATGAGCAACTCTCGAATTCTCACTTTTCTGGCTGTTTTGTCAGTTATTGATTTCGCTGACGAGCAGCCAAGATTTGAAAATAAAGGTACTTGCATATCGTAAGAATCCTGAATCTTTAGAGACACTTTTGGCATTGTGTGTGGAGAATCCCTTTATATCTCCGGGCTAATCCCGTCTTTGATAACCATGACTTAAGGGCAGCTTGAACCCTATGAGGAATTGATTTTATCAGTCAAACCGAAATAAGAGGCAAAAAGAAACCAATAGATTAAGATGTGAATATCTGGCCGAAGAGATTTTTTCAGTTCTTTTTCTCGCCTTCGTGCGCAAAATTTATAAGTGAGCAGGACTAATATCTAAGTGATAGGTCGGTCTTAAGCCTGCTGGCGGAATATTTAAGGTTTTCATAGGTTTGCTTTGCAGGCTTACCACACTGGTCTTATATAACATCCCTGGAAATCGATTAGTGTCTTAGACTTATAAGGTTTTTAGGGCAATCGGAGGGATTGTGCTTGTCAAGCGTAAGTGGGACCACCGTGACATCACATCTAACGTTATAGCTTAAAAGCATTTACACCGCTGAACCTCCCGATGGCAGTTTTGCCCATTTTCTGCTACGATTACGCTCTCAAAGAAGGTATTCGCATACTTTGGAGGAGGTTGAATAAGCTTTATGGGCAAGAACTTCGACATCATCACCTCTGCTGTTGCGTTGATCATCAAAGCGGTCATCATGGCTGGGCGATTCTCAGGAACAGTTCGCAAACGAAGCCTAAAACGCCTTGCGGCCATGGACATTGACGAGAAAGACAAAGAAAACCTCTTTCTGAAAGACAAGGTCTACCAGCTCGAAACTCAGGTCTCAATCCTTCAGAAACGTGTTAGAAAGCACCAGAAGAAGCCCAGATACACACTACGAGAAAGGTTGTTCATACTCTGGCATATCGAGACCTTTGGGATAGCCAGACGAAAAGTGACCGAGCATCTAGGCGTCTCCAGATCCACTCTTTACCGTTGGCTCCATCAGATCGATGATACGAGCCACACCCGAATTCCAGCCAACAAAACGCCCTTGGATATCGCCATTCTGATCTGGGAAATAACGAGGGCTAACATTGATTGGGGAAGATTCAGGATAGCCAACCAACCGGCCCTGTTAAATGTCTTTATCTCAGCCTCTACGGTTCGCAACATTCTCAATAGGCCAAAACCTCGAAAGCCTGACGGATTCCCCGTTGCATCTGCTGCATCTGCGAAAACGGAAGAGAAAATAGAATCCCGCTCCATTCCTGCCTGGTATCCAAATCATGTTTGGTCTGTCGACACCACAATGGTTTTGTTTTGGGGACTCTGGCCTATTCATATCTTTGTCGTGATTGACCATTTCTCCCGCAAAGTCATGTCTGTGACTCCACTTGAAGGACGCAACGCTGGATGGATCAATAACGCTTTGGAATGTGCTATCGAAAGACATGGATCACCCAAACACATTATTTCGGATCAGGGTAGTGTTTTCACAGGAGACGTCTTTGCAGAACTGCTGGATAGCTGGAACATAAAGCCACGTCTCGGAGCCGTAGGCAAACATGGATCAATTGCTGTCACAGAAAGAGTCATCAAGACCTTGAAATATGAATGGCTCAAACGTGTATCATTTATTAGGGGCTTTGATCATCTGGTTACGTTGTGCGAGGAGTTTGAGGATTGGTATAACACCTGGCGCCCACATATGACCTTGGATGGTTTTCGGCCCGATGATGTTTATTGCGACAGGAAGCCAAAGAAACCGCAGCGTGATTCAAAAACTGTTCCAAGAAATATTCAACAACGTCTGTTTCGAGAAACAAGAGTCACTGGGTATCGCCTGAAAAGTGTTGCTTAGGTTCTAACCCTGATTACCCCCCTGCTCTTGTCAACACGGAGAAGGTCACTCGACGAAGCAATAATCCTATGAAAGTTTGCCTGATACCGGATTCATTGATCAGCATCGAGACAATAAACTCACCTAAGCGGTCCCATATATAAACTTGTCAAAGAACATTTACGGTGTATTCTGCGGTTCCACAGTGGTCCTATCTTCGGTTGACAAGCACATGAGCAGCCGTTTTGGCCCTAATACAGACTGGTTACAGAGCCATATTGTAAAATGCCTGAGATGCCTGCGGCGATCCGTCTCGCGCGGCAAGGTTATTCTTGCGCTGCAATTTATGAAAACTCAACCGCACAGGATTGATTTATTGATGCGTGCAAATGCACAGGCCATTGGTGTGCTGAAACACTCTCTTCGCCAGGCGCCGAGGGCCAGGCAACTCAGAAGAATACTGCCTAAACCTAAGCTGCTGGAAAGGTGTGATAAGTATGGATACGCTGCAGCGAATTTAGCGGCCTGTATTGCAATCCTCCTTCTTATGAAGACCGGCGTTTTTTCCTCTAAGGATAAGTTCCATACTGAGACCCAAAAAGTCATCAAGCAGTATTATGTCAGGCAGGTGGGTCAAGACCTTGGGGATGAGATCTTTCCAGTAATAGATACTCTTCCAAAATAAAGGTTTTGGCGGCCCTGAGATTCGGTCGGCTTGGATCTTGTCGTCAAAAGTACTAGCTCTCAATATTCAAATGTGGAGAATGAGTTGAACTATGATCTGGACAATAGCAAAAAAAGATTTTCTGCTGAACCTGATGACATTCAAGTTTGCTGTAGGGACAATTGTCTGTGTAGTGCTGACGGCCGTGATTATGCCTGCGCTGATGAATGACTACCGACAGCGACTCAAAGAGTACAACATTAACATTGCCATCGATGAAGCGGAGCTCAGAGAAGCCAAGGTTTATTACAATATCACAATGAATCATCGCGTGTATCGACCACACAGTGTGCTGTCCGTCTTCAGTAAAGGGATCGAAAATCAAGTGGGCGACGAAGCCAGGATAGGTAGGCATGCGTTGCCTCAAATAGGCGCGGGTACTCTCGCAGTCAATCCATATCTTGCAATCTTGCGAAGCTTTGATATAACCCTTATCTACCAGATTGTGCTGAGTTTGCTGGCACTTCTGATCGCATGTGATGCCGTATCGGGTGAGCGTGCGATGGGTACGCTTATGCTGATAGCATCGAGCACTGTGGCACGATATGAGGTACTGCTGGGCAAGATCCTTGCTGGGCTGATGACTGTGGCGGTTCCCCTGACGATGGCATTTCTTGTGGCAGTCCTGATGTTGTCCTCATCGGTTATGGTGGATTTCACCGCGTCTGATTGGGCTCGCTTGTGGCTAATGTATCTGGTCACAACGCTTTTCATTTTAGCCGTGTATAACGGTGGCATTTTTATATCCTGCTCGACTAAACACCCGGCCACGTCCCTGATGCTTGGACTGTTCATCTGGATCATACTTTTTATGATCGTTCCCAACGCAGGTAGCTATTTGGCGGCACAGCTTAACCCCCTCGCGCCGTCGGAGCCTATACATGCGAAGTTGCAGGAAATCGACAAAGAATATTCCTCCAAGGTAGCCGAAGCGAGTGACCAGATTCCGTTCGTGGGGCATGCCGTTGAGCACGCAGAGAAGATGCGCCGACGATATACTCTCGTTTGTGATAACGAATGGATCGAAATGACGGTCAAACGCAACGCCGTGAGTGAGCCGATTCGTACAGAACGTGCTGATAAAGCTTGGGAGATAGAGAACACGTATATCGAGACGCTGTTCCAGCAGAAACAACTCGCCACAAATCTTTCAAGGATATCACCAGTTTGTGTGTATGAGAATGCAATGTCGGCTCTGGCCGGCACGGATGCCGCCAGTTGCCAGGACTTTATGGACAGTCGCAGGATTATTGGAAGCAGACGAATGAGAACCTTTCGAAACTCTCGGATAATGCCGAGCAACTGTATAAGCTGGCATTTTTCCGGCAAAAGTTCTGAAGGAAGCCAAAACCGCTTACCCTTTGCGTCGAAGGATTCGAAAGATATCTTCCGAACCTGATTGACTCAAGTGTCTTCTTCATCAGGCTGCCGAAGATTGGTGGCCGAGACAACTTCCTGCTCCGTCGCTTTAACGACATTGACTGGTTTTTTATTATCTCGGTGCCACTGAGCTTCGTAGCGCTGCTATTCACTTACGACAGTTTCTGCGGAGAAAAGGAAACAGGTACGCTGCGTCTGATGCTGTCGAGCTCGACCCCCCGATACAAAATCCTGGTCGGCAAGTACCTCGGCGCCCTGGTCGCTCTTGCCATACCACTGCTTGCAGGTCTATTGATCAATCTCATCATCGTCATCTCTTCCAAAATAGTTGATATCAACTCGACCGACTGGTTGAGATTCTTCGCAATATTCCTGCTGTCAATTCTGTTCCTGTCCGTTTTCCTGCTTCTGGGCATGTTTGTTTCCAGCCGAGTCTCTCACTCGATCAGCAGCATCGTGATTCTCCTGCTCATCTGGGCCGGCTTCGTTGTACTGATCCCGAGCTTCGGAAGAATCGTTGCAGAGACAAGCGTCAACGTCACGACTCTTGCAGAATTTCGCAAGAGATTTATGGAGAATTGGCAACAGATGGAGCGCGACGCGGAAGCAGGCAAGTATGGCAGGAATGCCCATGAACTCTGGCACGAAGACCGCAATCATCCATCGGTCAATCCTCCCGCAGCCGCCCGATACTGCAATGCAAAGGTAGCTTCTATAAACAAACTCTGGGAGGAGCGACATAACCGGATGCTGGCGCAGGCCTACGCCGGCAGAAACTTCGCCTCTATTTCCCCGGTCGTGATCTACCAGCGGGCCTCCGAGACGGTCGCCGGCACAGGGATTCGCCGATGTGTCGATCTGTACCGGCAGGTCAAGAGGTATCACGAGAATCTCAAACAGTACATTCTGGACCAGGATGCCGAAGATCCGAACAGCCTTCATCTGCTTTTCGACAACGATTTCTCGGTCGAGCATTGGGAGACCATTTCCAAAAAGCCGGTTGACTTCGGCACCGTACCCAAGTTCCAGGAACATGACCTTGCGCTGGGTCAATCCATGAAATTGGCCATCTGGGATATTGGGCTGCTGGTACTTTACGACCTGGTTTTCTTTGCGGCGTCTTTTGTATCATTTTTGAAATATGACGTGCGTTAGACAAACGCCATAGAAAAACCTTTTTTACGGTATTTTAGCCTCACGTATTACAGACGTCTGGTTTTATACTATTAAATGCTATGATTGCTCTTTTGAATCGACTTACATTATTCCCTTGACCTTACGTATATTTATCATGGGTACAAGTTCTAGATCTATTTTAGATAAACCGTATGTAACAATAATTAGGACCTTTTGATCCAGAGTGCTAAATAAAGTTGCGCGAAAATGATATCATTATCGGTTTGTGACCGAAGACACACCGTGGCTTGGCATACGTGGTTGGCCAGTTCTCAATGAACATCTCTGGATGTGTAGCTCTCACTTTTCTTCTTGCAGGGGTTTACGGCAAACATATAATATCTTGTAAGTCGTATAGTTGAGACCAGGTTTTTAATACTTTCGAGGAATTTAACATGTGGCGGAGAGTTCTCCATTTCTTCTATAAGCCAACAAAGGACGACAACCTACTGACTGAGTTCGAAGATACTTTGATGTTAGTAGTCGATTCTGAACAATTGACCAATAACTTGCTTAGCAAACTCAAGGAACTGGCAAGTGTGGAAAATGCCTTTGTCTACCTTGTAGATCAGAGTGGGCCGTCTCGAACTTTCTTTCTGGTGGATAAAGTCTCTGAGAACGCATCTCAATTGCCGGTTCTGGCAATTAATAGCAAGATAGCACAATGGTTCCGTGCAAATCGTCAAATATTATTTTTTGAGAGAGACAAAGAGGTAACAAGCTATTTGAATGTAGAACTTCAGCCGTTTCTTGATTTGTCTATTAATCTGGCTTTCCCTCTAATCTCGATGGACAGATTAATTGGTATAGTGTTTCTGCATTTAAGTCAGGAATCGCTGGATACGCTTCAGGTTACAAATTTGCAAGTACTCGGCAAACAGGCCGGTTTAGCGTTCGAGAATGCCCTTCTTTTCAAGGAGCGTTTGCGCCAGAATGAGCGAATGTTCCGCGCTGAGCAATTAGCAACCATGGGCCAATTTGCTGCGGGAATTGCACACGAGCTTCGAAATCCCCTTACGGCGATTCGCAGTACAGTACAGTACCTCTCGAGTGAATTTGCTGATGACACAGATCAAAAGAAACTCGCTACTGATATATTGGGTGAGATCGATAGGCTCAATAATATTGTAGGCAATCTACTTTCACTTGCGCAGCCAGCCGAGAGTAACCCTGAAGAGATAGATGTTCCTCAGGAAATCAAACGCTGCCTGAATTTTATTGAGGCCAAAGCCAAGAGTCAAAATGTCAAGATACAAACGGACTTCGGGAATAACCTCCCAAAGCTTACCTTCGATCAATCCGAGTTACGTCAATTGCTTTTGAATGTCGTTATGAATTCGCTGCAAGCCATGCCCGATGGTGGAACACTCTCAATAAAGGCTCATCGATTGACAGAAGGAGGCCATGACTACACATCGGGTATTAACAGGATATTAATACAGGTTGAAGATGATGGAACCGGAATACCCTCTAATGTGCGTGAAAAGGTTTTTGAGCCTTTTTTCACGACAAAAGCCGGCGGGACTGGTCTCGGACTGGCCATTTGCAACAGTATAGTCAGACGATATAACGGAGAAATCTGGGTGGAGAAAGCTAAAAGTGGCGGCACAGAAGTCAAGATAGCATTGCCTGTCAATTAAACGCAATCGTCCGGAGTCAAATAACATGAAGAAGTCGAAAGTGCTTATTGTCGATGATGAAGCCAACATACGTTCCATCTTGTCTGTGCTGTTGACTAAGAATGGTTACCAGGTAGAGGTCGCCGATTCCGGTGAATCAGGACTTGATGTTTATGCTCGATTTATGCCAGTCGTTCTTCTGCTGGATCTTAAGATGCCCGGAATTGACGGTATAAAGGTAATGGAAATACTTGATAAAGAGCTCAAGGCCGACTGCAAGGTCATAATAATGACTGCGCATGGAGAGGTGCGTTCTGCGGTTGAAGCGATGAAGAAGGGGGCTTTCGACTATCTCCAGAAACCTTTTGACAACGACGAGCTTCTGGCCATAATTTCACGGGCGGTAGAGATGGTGATGCTAAAGCAGAGGGTCAGGCAACTGGAAGACCAGCTCGAAGAAACCTACCGGAGTGAAAATATCGTTGGCGTTTCGGATAAAATGAAATCAACGTTTGCCTTGATGAGTAAATTTGCTGCCACTGATGGTACAGTGTTGGTCTGTGGAGAGAGCGGTACAGGGAAAGAATTAATAGTACGGGCAATTCATCAGGCAAGTAAACGCAAGTCAGGACCGTTTGTCGTAGTAAATTGCGGCGCCATACCATCAAATCTGATTGAGAGCGAGTTCTTTGGCCACGAAGCAGGTTCTTTTACTGATGCTAAAAATCTCAGGAAAGGGAAGTTCGAGGATGCGGATGGTGGAACGTTGTTCCTCGATGAAATTGGAGAGTTAACTCTCGAAGCCCAGGTTAAGCTGTTAAGGATCATTGAGGAAGGAACTTTTTCGCGTGTGGGCGGCAACAAATCCATTGCGGTCGATGTCCGTGTAATGGCAGCTACAAATCAGGATTTGTCAACGATGGTTCAGGAAAAGAAGTTCAGAGAAGACTTATACTGGCGTCTAAATGTTTTGAGTCTGAGTGTCTGTCCACTAAGAGAACGCAAAGAAGACATACCGTTGCTCGTTGAACACTTTCTTGAAAGGTATTCCACACCGTTGGGAATCGAACAGCCCGTTGTTTCTGATGAAGCATTGGATTTATTAATGGCCTACGATTGGCCTGGTAACGTAAGAGAATTGCAGAATTGTATTTACAGCGCAATTACAGTTACGAGCAGTTCGACAATTGAACCGGATGACCTGCCAAAACGAATTAGCCTCGATATAAAGCAGCCGGATGTGTCCGGTGTTGAAATGGATACATCACTCGCTGAAATTGCGGCACAGGCCACAGCTAAAGCCGAACAGGATGCAATCAATAAGGTCCTTTTGGAAACTGACGGCAATCGCGAAAAGGCCGCTGAGATGCTTGGTATAGGCCGAAAAACTCTTTATCGAAAGTTAAGACAATACGGCATAGAATAATACTCTGCTTTATATCAGTGTGTCATTCATGACACATAGTGGGTCACACATGACACACAGTGGGTCACGCATGACACAGTAAAGACCCTTGTAGCGGTTTGTCATCCATTGCCACTTTTGCATCTATTTACTGTTGTGATAGTAACTTACAGAAGTTATTCGTAGTAAAGCCCTCTTTGGCACGTTTTTTGCGTATCTATATGACTGGCGAAGCAGATCAGACGCCAAAAAGTTAATTCTTTGAAATATGATAACATACGACAAAAAAGGAATTCCACATGATCTGGAAGATTGCCAAGAAAGAATTTCTGCTGAACCTGATGACCTTCAAATTTGCAGTGGGAACAATAGCTTGTGTGGTACTGACGGCTGTCTTTATACCCATCCTGGCAAAGGATTATCAGCAGAGGTTGAAAGACTACAATGCAAACGTCGCTGCGAATCAGGCAGAACTAAGAAAGGTCAAAGTATATCAGAATATCAAACCCACGGCTTATCGATCGCCAAATGTTCTGTCGGTCTTTAGCGAAGGACTGGAGAAGCAGTTAGGTCAATCTGCAAAAATAGAATTGGGCGGTGTTCCTGGGATAATTACGGCATCAGGATCGGGCAATCCATTTCTGTCTGCCTTTCCCACCTTGGACGTCATGCTGGTTTTGAAAATTGTAATGAGTATTTTAGCAGTTTTGGTCGCTTATGACACGATATCTGGTGAAAGGGAGCGTGGGACGTTGAGGCTGATATTGGCAAACAGGGCTGCCCGCCATGAGGTGCTATTGGGCAAGTTGCTGGCGGGGGTGGCAACTTTGATTATTTCTGTCACAAGCGCATTTATTGTTGGGCTTTTAATACTTCAGTTTTTCCCGATGGTTAGTTTGTCCGGGGTGGACTGGATACGTATTGGGCTAATGTATATTGCCTCGTTAATTTTCATCTCGGTAATGTATAACATCGGCCTACTATTCTCCTGTCTGATGAGGAAAGCCAGCATTTCACTGGTTCTCGGTTTGTTTGTCTGGATCGTCTTAGCGGTAGTGATCCCCAATGGAAGCATCTATATTGCTAATTATCTTAGGCCCACGGAGACCAGGGAAAAAATGGCTGCCCAAGTAAAAACGCTTATGGAAGAACGTGATAGCAAAATAAACGAATTGACCAAAATGCTTAAAGATGGGGGCAATTGGGGCGGAGCAGACGGAGCTTTTGGAGGGCGTTTTGTTTTATATTGTGGCAAACCTTATAGAGATGATCTCCAAAAAAGGTACGCACGCTCCGAACCAGTCCGAATCAGGTACGCAGACAGAATTTTTGAGGTGCAGCAGCAATATCTTAGTGGGCTGATGAAACAGAAATATCTTGCTCGCACTATTTCACAAATCTCTCCTGTCACTATTTACGAGAGTCTAATGTCGGCCTTGGCCGGCACCGATTTGGACAGCTACGAACACTTCAGAAACCGGGTCAAGTTGCACACAAATGAAGTAATCGAGTATATCCGTTCGAGAACGGAGAACTTCTCTTCACTGTCCTATTTTACGCCGACCAAGAAAGAAGATCACTCGGAAATGCTAAAAGAGGTCAACCGTATTTTTTCCCTTCTTCGCGACTCTGAGAGCAAAAGCCACTTCTTAGAAGAATACCGAAAATGGGAAGCCAAAAAGCTCAAGCAAACTTCTTCCCCCAACCTGGATGATATACCTCTGTTCACCTGTGGGCTCGAAAGCTTCGCAAGAACTCTCCGCAGGACCGTCCACCAAATTTTGTTACTGGTCTTTATCAACGCTCTTTTTTTCACATTATCTTTTGTGGCATTTCTAAAATATGACGTAAGGTGAAGTTGTAATTATGCTAAGATATTTTTTTTAACTGGAGCCGTATATGATTCGTCAAATTATATACAGGGAGATTTTGGAGAACCTTCTGAGTCTGCGTTTTATTCTGTCACTGCTCTTGGCCGTCTCGCTTTTTGCCACTGCCGGCTTCGTGTTCGCAGCCAAATACAAGCAGGAATCTCAAGACTACTGGAAGGACACAAATGAAAACCTTTCGAACCTGAGTGAGCAGACAAAACGACTTTGTGACGCGGCCCGTTATAAACAAACGATATATAGAAAGCCGAAGGCGTTGGCCCTGTGTACGGAGGGTTTTGAAAAATATTTCCCTAATTACTTTAGATTCAATATCTTTTCGATGTATATACCTCAGGTAAAGAACCGGGGCAACTTTGACCTTGGTCGCTTTAGCGATATGGACTTGGTTTTTATCATTTCATTGATTATGAGTTTCATAGCATTGATTTTTACTTATGACACTATTTGTGGGGAGAGAGAAGCAGGCACGCTTCGTCTGATCTTAGCGGCATCGATTCACAGACATAAAATACTCCTGGGTAAATACATCGGTGTGATGCTCACTTTGGGGATACCTCTGCTTCTGGGCCTGTTGGTTAATCTGCTCATTGTAATTTCTTCCAGGGACGTTATTATAAATGCCGGTGATTGGCTTAAAATCCTTACTATTGTGCTGATGTCCTTCCTGTATCTTTCTATTTTTGTGCTGTTAGGGATGTTTGTCTCCAGTCGAACTGCCCACTCAGCCAACAGTATGGTCATCCTTCTGCTTTTATGGGTAGGACTGGTCATTTTGATACCAAGTTTCGGGAGAATTATCTCCGATACTGCCTGTGAAAGTCCCACTGAGGCACAATTGCAGAGGAGGTTGACTGAAGTGGACCAACAGATTGAAGATGATCTCATTTCCGGAAAATTTGGCAAGAATGCAGGTTCTTTTGGTTCCAATATCGTCGAGAATCCACCAGGGACAGCCCGGTTGGTTAATGCAAGGAGACAAGCAGGAAATCAAGTTCGCGAGGATCACCTGAACAAGATGATGGCCCCAGTGACTTTTGGACGGTCTTTCACCCGGTTCTCACCAACGGTGCTCTATCAATGCGCCTCTGAAGCTATTGCTGGTACAGGTATTAGTCGATTCAAAAATCTACACCAACAAGTCAAGAGATACCAACAAGACCTGAAGGAATATGTCCGCGGCAAGGACGCCGAAGATCCTGATAGCCTTCATCTGCTCTGTGATCATAGTCAAGCTATAAGCGACTGGGGAGTTATGTCCAAGAAACCCATAAGCTTCTCTACCGTGCCTAAGTTCCAAGAGCGCGACCTTGCGCTTGGCCAATCATTGAAATTGGCCATCTGGGATATTGGGCTAATGGCTCTATTTAACTTAGTTTTCTTTGTGGCAGCATACGTATCATTTCTAAAATATGACGTGCGATAAGAAATAAGGAATATCAGGTATGATTTGGAAGATTGCAAAAAAGGAGTTCTTACTGAACATGATGACGTTCAAGTTTGCGGTGGGGACAATAGTTTGTGTTGTTCTGATGGCCGTCTTTATGCCAATTCTGGCAAAGGACTACGAGGAGAGACTCAAAACTTATAACGGTAACGTTGCCCGTAACGAAGCCGAACTGCGGAAGGTCAGGGTCTATAAGAATATTACACCCACCATATTTCGGTCACCATCAGTGCTGTCAGTATTCAGCGCAGGATTAGAGAAGCAATTGGGTGATTCTGCCAAAATTGAACTGGGGACTATTCCTGAAATAGATGCCGCTCCAACTGGGGATAATCACTACCTTTCCATCTTTCCGGTTCTTGACGCATCCCTCGTTCTTAAAATCGTGCTGAGTCTCCTGGCAATCCTTGTAGCTTATGATACCGTATCGGGTGAGAAGGAGCGTGGGACGTTGAGGCTGATACTGGCAAACAGAACGGCCCGCCATGAGGTGCTACTGGGCAAGTTCCTGGCGGGTCTGTTGACCTTAATTATTCCTATCACAAGCGCATTTATTGTCGGGCTTTTAATGCTTCAGTTGTACCCTATGGTTAGTTTGTCCGGAGCAGATTGGATACGTGTCGGGCTGATGTACCTTGCCTCGTTAATATTTATCTCAGCAATGTATAACATCGGCCTGCTGTTCTCCTGCCTGATGCGCAGAGCCAGCATTTCCCTGGTGCTTGGCTTGTTCTTTTGGGTCGTGTGTGTTGTTGTGATTCCAAACGGCAGTGTTTACGTGGCAACCCGAATTCGACCGCTTGAGTCAAGGGAAAAGACAGATGGGCAAGTCGCGCTGATCAGAAGGGAACTTAATACAGAAGCAAGGAGCCAGGCCATGCAAATATATGAAACGCAATCTTATCAGCATATGTCTGAGAATGACGTTCCAGGTGCTTTCGGACATTTTTATGTCGGAGGATGCAGCAAAGATTTCTTTGAATTTTGGCAAAAAGCATATCCCGTCACGGAACCGCTTAGAATCAAATATGCCGACAAAATCTGGGAGGTGGAACACGGTTATCTCAAGACCGTATGGAAGCAGAGATACTTTGCTGATAACCTTTCACGAATCTCGCCGATATTCTCGTACGAAAATGTCATGTCTATTCTGGCAGGGACGGACTTGACCGGTTTTCAATACTTTACGGGCAGGGCGAAGGCATACAGAAGCCAAATCATAGAGCACATCCGTTCCAAAACTAACAACTTCTCTTCTCCGTCCTATTTCACAACGTGCAGCAGAGAAGATGTACTGGAATACGATAAGGATTGGGGAGGTAAGAGTGCAAGGGATGCAGAAAATCCACCTTCGCTCCTTAACTTGCAGGATTTCCCACGGTTTGTTCACCGGCTTGATCTGGCAGAGAGCGTGCGGAGGGTGATTCCGGATTTGGCTCTGTTGATCTTTGCAAACGTTTTGTTTTTCGCTTTGTCTTTTGTGGCGTTTGTCAAGTACGACGTGCGCTAACGCCAACATAAAATTGATTGAACCATCATTCGGATGTGACATTGGAGATTAGACATATGATTCGCCTTATCATATTCAAGGAAATTCTAGAGAACTTGTTGAGTTTGCGTTTTGTCTTGTCGCTTGTTTTGGTGATATCACTTTTCGCAGCCAGTGGGTTTGTGTTCGTGGGTAAATATACCGACCAATCAGCAGACTACTGGAGAGAGACCAATAAGAACCTTGCTGCTTTGAGAGAACGCGCAGGTGCCCTTTATGAGGTGGCATTTTATGAACAGACAGTCTGGCGAAAGCCGAAGCTGCTTTCTCTTTGTGCGGAAGGATTCGAGAAAACCCTTCCTAACTACTTCAGGTTTAATGTTTTCACTGCTGACTTGCCGGGGGTAAAGGGCCGAGGTAATTTCGCGCTTTCTCATTTCAGCGATATCGACTGGGTGTTCATCATTTCTGCGGTTCTAAGTTTTGTTGCACTGGTTCTCACCTACGACAGCATGTGTGGCGAGAAAGAAGCAGGCACGTTGCGCCTGATGCTGGCAAATGTGACCCCAAGGTATAAAGTTCTTCTGGGCAAGTATTTTGGCGCCATGTTCACATTGACCATACCCCTGATGGTAGGATTGCTCGTGAGCCTGATTATCGTGATTCCCTCCAAAGATGTGAGCATCGATGCTGCCGCATGGTTGAAGATTCTCACGATTACATTTCTGTCTCTACTGTATATTTCCATATTTGTATTTCTCGGGATGTTTGTTTCCAGCAGGACCGCTCATCCCCCCAATGCCATGGTGCTGCTCTTAGTGGTGTGGGTTGTGCTTGTTATCCTGCTGCCAAGTGGCGGTAGGATATTTGCAGACATATCCTCCCGAAGTCCCACACAGGTAGAACTGGAAAGGCGGTTGGCGGAGGTAGGAGCGCAGATTTGGGAAAATGCCGACAAATTCGGTAAGAACGCAGGCTACATGTCTCCTGATCCGAATGATCCTGGTAATAATCCACCTGCACGAGCCCGGCTCAAAACGGCGCAGACAAACACCGCAAATCAGGTTCGCGATGACCACCATAGCCGACTATTGGCCCAGGCACTGGCTGGACGGAATTTTACGAGTATCTCCCCCGTTGCGATATATACGCAAGCATCCCAGGTCATCGCGGGAACAGGGATTAACCGCTGTTCAGATATCTATCGACAAATCAAAGAATACCAGCTTGTTCTGAAAGAACATGTACGTAGCAAGGATTTAGAAGATCCTGACAGCCTTCACCTTGTGAATCCGGAATTGTCAACCGCACGCAGTTGGAAAACTATCTCACATAAAGCGGTTGATTTTAACACTGTACCGAAATTTCAGGAGCGCGACCTTGCGCTTGACCAATCTCTGAAATTAGTCATCTGGGATATTGGGCTATTGGTACTATTCAACCTGGTCTTCTTTGCGGCATCTTTTGTGTCATTTTTGCGGTACGACGTAAGGTAATAAGGAAATACGAAATCGAAACAAATTCAAATCCCCGTGAGCCGGAAATATGCAAAATTTAAAAAGAAAGAGAGTAAAATCGAAATGAGGCAAACATACAGAATGTTATTTCTGACAGCTATCGTATTTGGCTGGCTCCAGTTGGGGCAGAGTGATGTTTTTGCGGCTAAAAAGCTCGCGCCTTCACTTATTCAGGTTGAGCAGCGTCTTGAAGAGGAAACTAAAACGGGTCCTTCTGAGCCTAATTCCATCATATACTTAAGAGCTGTTGGAGAACGGCCGGCTCGAAGTATATCACCCAGACAGATGAAAGCTAAACGCACTCTGACCCTCGAAGAATGCCTGCAATCAGCCTTCATCAGCAGTAATGAAATCAAGCAGGTACGCCAGCAAATACTTGTTGTCGGAGGAAGTAAACTGATAAACAATTCAAGGTTTTTGCCAACCATTGAGTTGATCAGCCAATACGAGCACTTTAGAAACTTTCAATCTGGGAATGTTACTGATGATACCCATACCATAAGTGCAAAGATAAGCCAGCGGATTCTTGAATATGGCAAAGACCACCCACTCGATTTGAGCCTTCGTACCGAGCAGCGTAACGCGTTGTTCAATTACGAAAATCAGATTGCCAGTATATTTTCACAGGTTCGCAGTGCATTCTTTTTTATAAAGCTAAAGGAACAACAGATTGCCACCCGCAACGAATTATTTGAGCAATTCGAAAAACAGTATGAAATAAAAAAACAAAGGATGGAGGCAGGCAACCTAAGTGTCAAAATGGAGGTTTTAACGGCCAGATTGAACATGCTCAACGAAGAGAGAGAGAGAAATGCTCTAAAGCGTGAAAGATTCAATCGTAAGATGGAGTTGTTGCGATTGATTGGCTTGCCTGTCGGAGCCGACCAGGTGGAATTTGAAGGTCAAATGGATAGTTTCGGTCTTGGTGATTTTGATATAGAAGGAATGATTTGTCTTGCCCTTGCCCAGAGCAGTGATGTGGCATTAGTCGAAGCCATTTTAACCGAGCAGCAAAGATTGCTGGACCAATTACGTTTTGAATATACACCGGACCTGCGCATCAGTGGAGGCTATCAGGCAGAAAACGGCAAAATTGGCGCAGACCTTGTTAATGAAGATGATACATGGGGCCTGGATATATTCGGCCAGCCGAAGGTACCGGGATTAAAAGAAAAAAATACACAAAACCTCGGTTTATTCGGCAATGAAATATCTTTAAGCGGGCCCGATCCCGGCTGGTTCGCAGGCTTGCAATTAAGAATACCAATTATCGAAGGCAGGGCGCGTGAAGGAAGAAGAATCGAGGCCAGAGCCATACTCACCAGCCTTAAAGCCGCCCTCGAAGATCGAAAGGACCGCATTGAACTGGCAGTGCGACAAAATTATAAGTTTCTAACGGAGCAGGAATTCCAGGTTACACTGGCCAAGACCAATGTAGATATTGAGAATGAACGCTTCATAATAAAAACAGAACTACGAGATGTCGGCCAAATCACCGATGATGAGCTTGAAACCTTTCGTGGGAAGTTCTTTGCCGCTCAAGAAGAATTATTCAGGCAGCAGGAAGAGATGATAAGACGTCAGGAAAATCTGCGCTTAGCGATACGTTATTTTAAGTAAGGAGTTATTTGAAATGAGCAATACCCATAAATTCAGATATGTGTTACTGGTAATATTTATATTATTATTGACCGGTTCAGCATACTCACAACGGGAACAATCTGAGACACCAACCAAAGAAACAGAAGAAAAAACCATGACACGAACACAACTGTTGAATGAACTCAGCCTCAGAGCAGCCCTGGTTGACCTGGAAACCGCTAATGAAGCCCACGATCGCTACGAAAGCCAGTACAAAGCCTCTTTAGAGTTTTTCAAAAAAAGTTACATTTCCCAAAAGGAGCTTGATGATGCCTTATCAGCCTATACCCGTGCCCAGCAGCTACTGAAGCAGGCTGAAATCCAACTCGAACAAACTAAGTTAAGTTTTCTTGCAAACGCGACACATATTACCATTATGGAAGCCAAGAAGTACTACGATAGTGAAGGCAAGCGAATGCTCGGCCTGGTTCTCAAGAACACATCCAATCTGGCGCTGGCTGAATCAGCACTGGGTTTGAATGAAAGTCAAAGTGAATCACAATTACAATCAGAATGGCAAAATCCCGAGCAGATACAGGCCTTGCTCGATATCGAGAATATCATCGTTTCTATTGTCAATAATACCACCAGTATAGGCAAACCTTATGAACTGATAATACCCATATTGCCTTACGACAGGGAAAAAAAGCTTACTTTCATACTGTTGACCGATGTCCAGGAGGCAGGTGTAAAACTACAATACCTGGACCAAAATGTAATAGAAAGGATTTTCCTTGAAAAAGAGTCCCTCCAGGAGAAACCAACCGCTGTAGCATCGCAGTTTTCAGTGGAAGGCCAGCTCGGTACGGACATCAGTTTTGACCTGGTCCTGGAAATGCTGGTGACGTCTGAAAATAACTTTTCATTGGTGGTCACCAATATGCTGCCACAAATCAACTGTTCTTTCGTCGAAGGCGGTTCTCGTATTACAAGTGTTCGCTTTTCAGAAGAAGTCAGCAAACACAATCTGATTCTGCGCGTTTCAATCCCACAAAAGCTCGATGTTAGTATGATCGACAAAAAAATAGACTTTCAGGCGTGGATAGCCACATCGGCTCAGCTTGAGAAAATCAACAAGCTCAAACGCCAATATGCAGCCAGTACAATCTCGGCAAATGAACTCGATGCAATCGAGGCTGCACGGGTAGACCTTACCCTTATCCCTAAGGGAACCGGTCGGCTGGAGATTCTCATAAACAATCTTTTTGTGGAAATAAAACCCCAGCAGGATGTCAATATCAGGGCCGACCTGCATAATGACGGAACTCTTACATTATTCAATATTATTCCGGAGATATCGCCGCCTTTAGGCTGGGAAGCCCAAGTGGAACCTAAAAACATCGAACAGCTATTACCTAACGAAAAACAACAGATAGAAATCCACTTGCAACCTGGAACAGATGTCGGAGTAGGCGAATACGAGGCCCAGATCGAGGCCCGAGGCCAATCAGGCAGCGAGGTAATAGAAGCCCTCGAAAGACGACTAAAAGTAAAGATAAGTGCCCACACGAACATTATGGCCACGTTACTGTTAGTTGGCGGTCTGGTAATTTTAATCGTTGGGATAGTGGTCTTTGGAGTGAAGCTCAGTAGAAGATAAAAGGAATAGAGCGGTAATTTGTGAAATGAACCATCCTGCAGCAAGCTGCTGGGTATGTAAGAATTTCAATAAGGAAAAAAACATTGTGTTTTACCTTGTGACAAGCCACAGGGAGTTATCGAGTTAGGAAAGTTGTAGGAAGGAAAGACCATGCTTAAGTCAATAATCAGAAAAGAGATACTTAATAACTTTTTCAGTTATAAGTTTTCGATAATATTTATTCTTTCGTCAATATTGATTCTCGTCAGCATATTTGTTATGTACCGTGATTACTGTTTAGCCATGGAAAATCATGACATCTTGCGGAAGGAATCCGGTGACAGTGTTGAAGTTATTCCGCCAACACCATTGGGTATTTTCGCAAAGGGCCTGGATGAGAATCTGAGCCGCTCCTGGGAATTACAGGGTGTTGGAGTCGAGATCAGCAGCGAAAAACAGAAGTCGTTGAACAATCTTTTCAAGCTTTTTACAGCGCCGGACCTGCTGTATATCATCAAGGTCATACTGTCTCTTTGCGCTATGCTGTTTGCCTTCGATATGGTTTCCGGCGAAAAAGAGACAGGAACACTGCGTCAATCGCTGAGCAACAGCCTGAAAAGGCCGATTCTGATTTTTGGCAAATGGATCGGCGGATTTATTAGCTTTATCCTGCCATTCTTCATGGCTGTACTTTTAGGCATAATTTTCGTGACCCTATCGCCTATGGTAGATATGAACGCCGAGGATTGGGCAAAGCTGGGGCTGTTCCTCTTAAGCAGTGTGATCTATTTAACCGTTTTCTTCTCCCTGGGACTATTAATTTCGTGCCTTACACATTGTTCTTCCACATCGCTGGTTATTTCTTTGTTTGTCTGGACTATTCTTGTATTTCTCATCCCGAATCTTGGTAATATTCTGGCCCGTCAATTTGTCCGGATTCCGACGGCTCAGCAGCTTGAGCTAAAACGTCAACAAATCATGAGTAGGGCGCGTTTTGAGTACAAACGGATTCCTAAAACTCGACCCGATTTCGAAAAGCTTCAGATTGCACTTATATTCCGCGCTAAAACAGAAGGCGATAAATTAGACGAAGATTATCGCAACCGCTTCAATAGACTGGTAAAAGCATCTCAGAACATCACCCGATTTTCCCCGGCTGCTGCGTTTACCTTCCTGGCAACCGACATTATGGGAACCGGTATGGCAGAAGAACGAAGGTTGAAAAGGGCGGCTCAACAATACAAGGACAACATGAATGAATGGTGGAAGAGGGATGAAAAGGGCAAACGACCACTTTTCAATTATCAGCGAAGTTCGGTCAAAGAGATTTTGGGCCAGGGAGGCCTGAGTAATTGTTTAGTTCTCATTTTGCTTAACGTACTGTTCTTCACAGGGGCGTATGTGGCTTTCCTGAGATATGATGTGCGATAACCTTAATCAAAGGGAAAAACTATGTTAAAAACAATTATTGCAAGAGAGTTTTTGAACAATATCCTCAATTTGCGGTTTATGATTGGTCTTGTTTTGTGCCTCATTGTCACCGTCGCCTGCATTATGATTTTGGCCCATGATTACCAGCAGGAGATGGCCGATTACAACATCAGGGTAAACCTACAGGATGAAATCCTGGATAATTATGCTAACGCTAACCGCCATCGACTTTTAGGGATGCTTCGCCCACAGAAGCCGCCTGAACGGTTTCGGCTCCTAATCATTGGCATTCCAGGCGATGAAAATTTGGGGTTTTTTGATGATAATCCGCTACCAATACTCTTTCCTCCTCTGGATTTTCTATTTATTGTGACGATTATTATGAGTTTGCTGGCGATTTTATTTTCTCACGATGCCATAGCCGGGGAACGACAGAGCGGTACCCTCAGATTGGTGATATCCAATTCCATATCCAGAACAAAGATTCTTTTTGGTAAATTTATCGGGGGCACCATCAGCCTGCTAATCCCGTTTATCCTGGCTCTTCTGGTCGGAGCACTTTATATTTCCATAAATCCGTCTATCCAGTGGGATGGTTACGCATGGGCAGAACTTGCCTTATTAACCGCAGCTTCGATTACTTTTATCACCTTGTTTTATCTTTTGGGGCTTATGGTATCTACGTTTTCCAGGTATTCGGCTACTTCAATTCTGAATTGTCTATTCCTTTGGATATTGCTGATTCTGGTGATTCCCAATGTATGCCCCTATATCTCCACCCAGCTTTATAGTATTCCTTCGATTAAACAAACCGAAAGACGGCAAGAAGAAATTAAGATTCATTCTATCAAAGTAGCAGGGGAACATATAAAAGAAAGTGCAAAGAAATTGAGAGACAATTATGGCAAACTTTTTTCAGAATTTGAATCAATGAAATTCGGTGGTATTGGTTCCTTTTATATTTTTGGTAGAGATATTGACCCAAAGTATCAAAAAGCAGCCCAGCAGCGAGCAGAAGCCAACCCAGAATTTAAGGCCATGATGAATGCATTCCGTGAGGAGGCTAACAAGGCACGGGATGAATCTTTTCGTATCCAAAATGAATCTGGTGATAAACTTCGGGAAGACTTGGGTACAAAAGCTGCTTTGCAAACAAAGCTCGCAAAGAACCTTGCTTGCATTTCACCTTTTGCGAATTTTGTTTATGTCGCCAGAGATTTGACTGGTACAGGCCTTCGAAGCTTGGATTACTGTGAACAGACTAAATACAAATTTGAACGGCAATTGAGGTCGTATGCGAGCAAGAAAATAGAAGATGCGAGAGAAAAGAATCCGGCACTTGAGGAAGAGTCTTTGTTAGACGTTAGCGACCGGCCGCGTTTTGTGTTCAAAGAGGAGGCGTTGAAAGATAAATTAAATGAAATACTGCCTTACTGGGGGATACTCGTTTTGTTTAATGTCGTGTTTTTTGCGGCGGCGTTTGCAGGGTTCATGAGATATGATGTGCGGTAAGAAAAAAACTGTTGAAATCAAAGAATATTAACTTTTAACACGAAAGGATAAACAAAAATGATTGAGATTAATGAATTGACAAAAAGGTATGAGGATAACGTTTTGGCCCTGGATCATGTCACTTATAAGGTCGAGCAAGGCGAGATATTCTGCCTGCTGGGCGCCAACGGGGCCGGCAAGACGACAACAATCAATATCCTGCTGGACTTTATCCCGCAGACGAGCGGCCATGCCTTTATTAACGGCCACGACTGCAACAAGTTTCCTCTTGAGGCCAAAAAGTACGTATCTTATGTTTCCGAGAACGTGCAGCTTTACGGGATGTTCACAGCAAGGCAGAATCTGGCGTTCTTTGCAGAACTGGCTGGCAAAACGGGACTCAAAAAGAAGGATTATGACGATGTGATGCGCACTGTGGGTTTGCCGGAAAAAGCCTTAAGAATGCGGCTGAAACATTTTTCCAAAGGTATGCGCCAAAAGCTGGGTATTGCCATTGCACTGCTGAAAGATCCCCCAGCTATTCTTATGGACGAGCCAACGAGCGGGCTCGATCCCACAAGTGCCCATGAATTTCTGGCTCAACTGCGGCGACTACGGGAACAGGGAAAAGCTATCTTGATGACAACCCATGATATATTCAGAGCCAAGCTCATAGCAGACAGAGTGGGCATTATGAAACAGGGACGCCTGGTTGCTGTCAGAAAGAAGCAGGATTTCAAACACGCAGACCTTGAGGAAATCTACATGCACGAGATGCAGGCAGCCGAGAATGTTTAATGAATAGTGTTTTCATAATTCCCAAGCCTCATAACGAATTTCTATAAGTAATGCAGGATTGGATAAACGTGGATTTTTTTTGAAAGTCCCGGCTCCAATCTCTAATTTCAAGCATTCGTCTTGCTCCTCAATATCACCGAGGCATTTTATCTCATTCTGCTCCGGCACTGACAATACACTATTACATTGGAGGACTGTCTATCTTTCCAACAGCAGTATTTAAACAATAAGAAAGATTCATAATTCGTAAGATTTCTGAACCTTTTTGTGTGTCACGATAAGATCCACGCGATAGTCCGATGTACGGTCATTTGTTCCCCTCAGGTT
>VRUK01000058.1 GCA_019456195.1 Planctomycetota bacterium
TTTTTTTGTTAAGCCCTAACTCTTGCTATGTGATATATATCCATGCACATTTAAGGTATAGTGGTAAATGAAAACTTTCGATAAAATACTTTTGATAAACGCGGATTATCCGGATTCACATTACTATTTTGCAGGCTTGCCTGTTGGTATAGGTTATCTCTCTGAGGTATTATCTGCAGCAGAGATAGATAATCAGATCTTTGACCTGTCTCTGGAGCGGGATATTAACAAGCTGAAAAAGAAGATTGAAACATACCGGCCATCTCTTATCGGTTATAGCCTTTTTACCTTTCGACATCGATATAATTACAAAGTTATGGAAAATATCAAAAAGGCCTTCCCTTCGGTTCCAATTGTAGCCGGAGGACCGCATCTATCAACATTACGAGAATCGGTTCTAATGGATTGCGAGGCGATAGATTTTGGAGTAACTCTGGAAGGTGAACGGACACTTGTTGAATTGTGCGAAGGGAAGGAACCTTACCGGATAAAAGGTCTTATTTATAGAGACGAATGCGGGAAGATTAGTTACTCCGGCGACAGGGAATTTATAAGGGATTTAGATTCTATACCTTCGCCTCGTTATAAGAAATTTAATCTGAAGAGATACCCTAAAAACATGAATATCGTTACCTCAAGAGGCTGCCCTTACAGTTGTATCTACTGTCCGGTAAAAGCAACAATAGGGAAAATGTTGAGAGTAAAGAGTGCTGAAAGTGTTGTTGAAGATTTTGAGTATTGGAATAAACAGGGCTTTAGAGATTTTTCTATAGCTGATGACAATTTCACATTCTATCAGGATAGGGTTTACGATATTGCTGATGGATTGAAACAAAAAGGATTGACCGATATTAGAATATCATGCGGTAATGGCGTAAGGGCAGATAAAGTTAATTATGATTTGTTGAAAAGAATGAAGGAGGTCGGATTTTACTATATGGCCTTTGGTGTCGAAGGTGGTAATGACAGGGTGCTTAAAAACTTAAAAAAAGGCGAAAATATCGAAACCATAAGAAATGCCGTAAAGATGGCATGTGACCTTGATTATCAGGTTGGTCTCTTTTTCTTGATCGGCTCACCTTATGAAACAAGAAAAGACCTGGATGATTCCATAAAACTTGCACAGGAATTTCCTGTATGTGAAGCATCATTTTATAATCTTATTCCCTTCCCTAATACGGAACTCTATGAGTGGGTCAAAAAAAACGACTACTTTGTAGAGTCGCCGCAGGAGTATCTTGACTGGGCCTCACACTGGGTAAATAAACCTCTCTTTGCTACGCCTGAGTTTCCTTATGAAGAAAGAAAAAAGGCCTATCATTATGCTAACAGCTTAATGAAAAAGCATGTTAAAAAAGAAGCGAGAAAAAGGGAAGTTTGGTTAATTAAGCAAAAACTTCATGATTATTACGGCATTTCAGGTTTTCTGTTAGATGCCGTGACATGGGCCTACACCTTGCCCTTATTACAAGGCACAAGAGAAGAATTTATGGCTTATATTAGGCGTCACGGGCAAAAGGAGGATGCATAAAATACTATGATGTTATTATCGAGAATAATCCGTTACGGAAGAATATCCTGGAAAGGTATGTCGTTGTCGAGGGTGCAAAGCCCTCCGATTCTTGTTCTTTTTATTAATTCCATATGTAATCTGAGATGTGAGCACTGTGTTTACTGGAGAAGTCTTAATAGTAAGGATGACCTCACCGTAGAAGAAATTCTCTCTCTATCGCGGGATTTGGGACGGTTAGAGATCCTGGCATTATCTGGGGGTGAACCGTTTCTTCGTGAAGAATTTGCTGAGATCTGCCATTTTTTCATCCACAATAATCAGGTAGAACAGATATATGTTCCAACCAATGCCTATTTTACAGAAAAAATTTGTCAGTCCGTCAGCAAAGTATTGAAGGAGTCAAGCCTTAAGCTTTTTGTTGTTGAAATTTCTCTTGATGGTATGCCCGAGTTTCACAATCGTTTCCGCGGTTCGGAAAAATCTTTTCATAAGGCCATGGAGACTTATGATGCCCTTGTTGAGTTGCAAAAGAAGGACCCGAGGCTAAGAATCCATGCTGTTTCCACCGCTACAGAAAAAAATATAGATGAAATAGGTAAATTAACAACCTTCCTCTATTCAAGATGTCCGGAAATGGACCATCATAATATAGCCCTGATTCGTGGAGACAGAAAAAATCCTTCACTTCAGGGCCCTGATCTTGCTGCCTATGAGAAGCTTCATGAGTACACACGCAGGCTATGGGCTCCAAGAGAAGAAGGAAGATACGGTTCTATCGTTGAGCCGATGCTTCAATGGGCAAAGATACGTACTATAAAAGAGCAAAAACAGGTTATTCCCTGCCGTGCCGGGCTATTAAGCGCCGTCGTATATGCCAATGGTGACGTCGGCCTCTGTGAGTCTCATCCACCGTTAGGAAACCTTCGCCGGCAGGGCTTTATGGAAATATGGAATTCAGAGGGAGCGCAAAAATTGCGACGCTCAGTTCGAAACAAGGAATGCTATTGTTCCAATGAAGTTTTTATGTGGCCCAGCATTACCTTTCAGCCCCTGCAGTTGCTCAACGCGATGCTGCGTGCAAAGGTATGGAAGAGGCCTGCTCGTTTGGGTGTAAATGAAAAATATGTCGAATCCTCAGTTGCCAATTTGAATAAGGGGAAGGGATAGAATTGTCGAAGCCTGTAAAATCTTCAAATGCTCGAAAACTGGCGGGCAACTTTATACTGCTATCAATAGGCGAAGCCCTAAGTAAAGTCTTTGCATTCGTAGCTTTTGCATATTTAGCGAGACTTCTGGGCCCAGACACCTATGGTAATATAGAATTCGCATTAGCAGTTGCGATGTTTTTTAGCCTCATTGTGGAAGGTGGTCTCGGGATATTAGGGGCCAGGGAGATTGCCAAGGATGAACAATGCGTACTTCCTTTAACCTTCCATATTGTAATCATGCGTTGTTTTCTGGCCGTCGGTGCATTCCTGTTGTTGGTGCTTTTCGCGACCATAAGCAACAAGACCCCCCAGGAAAAACAGCTTTTAATGCTTTATGGTCTAACTATTTTTGGTACACCAGGACTTCTTTCATGGGTCTTTCAGGGTTTTGACCGGATGAAATGGGTTGCTATTTCAACAGTTATGCGGTGGTCATTATTCGCAGGGTTTGTGTTTTTATTTATCCATGATCCACGAAGGATTTGGATTGTGCCTTTGATTGAACTCGGAGCAATTGGATGTGTTGTAGTCTTCAATTTCAGCATCTTCCGTTATTTTTTTGGTCGTTTTTGGCGGAAGTTCGATGTCTCTTTCTGTCTATCTCTCTTTCGCCAGGGGCTGCCTATAGGTTTATCACAAGTCACGTGGGGATTGAGGGCTTATTTGCCTATTATTATGCTGGGGCTCATGGTGGGCGGTGAGGTGGTCGGTTGGTTCGGTGCGGCCTACAGGATTGTCGTGGCTTTGCATACATTTGTTTGGATGTACTATTTCAATATTTATCCGTCTATTTCCAGATGCACTCAACAGGCGCCAGATGCACTTCAAAGACTTATAGGTAAATCTCTCCAGGTGAACTCCTGGGCCGCCATTTTTGTTGGTGCTATGGGAACCATTTTTGCCAAGCCGATGATATCTATTGTTTATGGTCCTCAATATGCTGAGGCCGCCATTGGTTTTCAGTTTCTTATCTGGTTAGTTGCTTTTATTCTCATTAGCGGTCACTACATGTATATACTCATTGCCTTCAACAAACAATGGTTCGAGCTCTTCAGTGCCGTCTGTGGTGCTACTGGAATTATTGTACTAAATCTATTGCTGATTCCAAAATATGGTTACATTGGTGCAGCAGTGGCTATCCTCTGTTCCGAAGTATTAACCTGGATTTTGAACTATTACTTCGTATGCCGTAAAATTGCACTTATTCATTTCATCTCTTATTTAATAAAGCCACTGGTGGTTGGAGTAATCATGGTAACAGTTGTTAAGCTTCTGCCGTTTACCAATTTTGGGATCATGGGAGGTACAGCTATATTATTGTACGGGATTGGAATATTGGTTCTGCAACCGAATCTCATTAATGACGTTCGTATGCTGATTGTAGGTAATAAGCAGGAGAGCAAAATTGCATGATTATTTTACATCTTTAAGAGCCACAAAGATACGTTTATTTCTGACATGCTGGCTCATTTTTACTCTGCACTTTGCTACTGATTTCGTGCGCGAACATTTTCTTGTAATATCTATAGTTGATGATTGTTCCTTTCGACTCGACAAGTATGTTGGGCTCCACCATGACATATTTGAGACACCCGACCATGGAGCGCATCACGGAGCCAATCCTGGTGCTTCAATGATTGCCGCAATACCCTACATAGTCTGTAAGCCTTTTGTGGACAGGATAGTAAATTATCAAATATCTAAGAGAGTTGCCCAGCTGGCAGAAGAAAATAGAGCTGTATATAAGGACCATCGTCCAGCTCGGGTCAGATTCTATAACGAGATTCGAAAGCGTGGCTTAGATGTAAAATTCGGTTTGGTGTGTTGTGTAACGATGGTTTTTTGTATGGCCCCACTTTCTGCCTTTGGTGTCGTGGTTATTTTTAGTGTCATGAATTATCTCGGCCTTTCAAAGAGACTGTCGCTGTTTATGGCTTTTTTATATGCTTTCGGAACACCTGTTTTTTTCAGAACCGGCTATCTAAATCAGAATCTCATGGTGGGTATTTTTGGTTTGACCGGGTTTGTATTACTTTGGCAACCAGGAAATCACTCGCGATTGAAAATCTGCTGGCGATATGGTATTGCAGGCTTTCTCAGCGGCATGTCGGTTCTTTGTGATTATAGCGGCCTAGTTATACTACTCATGTTGTTGGGTTATGGTTTACTGCGTAGAATGGATTCTGCTACATTAAGACAAGCTCTGAAAAATGCATTTTGGTTTATTGGTGGCACTATCGGGCCGATTCTTTTGCTCTGGTTCTACCAATGGCAAAGTTTCGGGCACCCATTTTACCCTGGCCAGCACCATATGCCTCCAGTGGACTGGATTGACATAGGTTATAGAGGCGTTGGCGGGCCCAGTATAGAACTCATAGGTATGTTGCTGTTTGATTACCGCTTTGGTCTGTTCGTGATGTCACCTATTTTATTATTGGCTTTTGTTGCTCCCATTCTGAGCCATTTTAAGAAAAACATAGTGCCATTACGGGAAACTCTTTTCATTTTATTCTTTTTTATTGCATTCACTCTGTTCTTAAGCTGCATACAGTACACGAGGCTTCAATGGGTAACTGGAATTCGATATATTATCCCAGTGATTCCTTTTCTATTTCTACTGGCCGCATCTGTAATAGTCCGAGTGCCCAGAATAGTAGCATATGGACTCGCAGTTTTTGCATTTGCCCAGTCCTGGTGCATGAGTATGGTGCGAAGCGTTGGAGTTAAAAATGAAGGCGTCATCAATTCCGTTGTCAGAGTTTTTCTGGATGGATTTCAACTGCCATGGTTAAACACCTTATCTAAGATGGCTCGGCAGTATGTTCCGTTCCTGGAGGAAAATAATGTATCTCCGATTTCTTTATTTATATTGTGGGGAATTATAATTTACGGTATCTGGCGAATTAAGTATCCGTTTAAAACTTTAAAAGAAGAAACTTCCTTAATCATATCGGAGGAAAAGCCATAAAAGGAGAGAGCTTGAGCATGTTATGATATGATCTAGTGAAATTAATCATTTATCCCGAATGAAATAAACTTTTGAGGAGGTAAAATATGAAAATTCAATTTTTGCTTAAGAATACAGGTATGTTCGAAAGGTTAGGAATCATGACACTTTCCAGTATCCTTAAACAACATGGTCATACTGTAACCTTATTATTAACCGGAGACTTGACTGAAGAAGAATGTGTTGCCCAGGTAAAAGACTTTGAACCTCATATTCTTGCTTACAGTATTATGACAGGAGAACATAACTATCATATTGACTTAAATCAAATGATAAGAAGCCACTATAACTGCTTCTCTGTTTTTGGCGGACCACATCCAACATTTCAACCGGATATGATTGAAAAACCTAATGTGGATGCTATCTGTCGTGGGGAAGGGGATATTTACTTCTTGCAACTGGTTAACCGCATGGAACAAGGCAAGGATTTCTATGATAGTCCTAATTTCTGGTTTAAAACACCGAACGTCGGTATCATTAAAAATAAGATCGGCCTTTTGTTGGAGAATCTTGATGAACTTCCTTTTCCAGACAGGGAATTAATATATAATGCTGATCCTGCCTTACGGGCGAGAGGGAGTAAGTTGTTTATGGCCATGAGGGGTTGTCCTTACAAATGTACCTATTGCTTTAATCTTGCTTACAACGAATTGACTAAAGACAAAGGTAAAATGCTCCGCTATCGTTCTGTTGATAGCTTGATCTCAGAGATTAAAGCTGTAAAAGAGCACTACTTTCTGGATCGAGTCTTTATTGATGATGATACATTTTTACTCAAGCCCAAAGGCTGGTTGGAAGAATTTGCCGAGAAATACCCAAAAGAAATCGGGATCCCATTTACGTGCAATGTACGAGCTAATTTGGTAGATGAGATGAGAGGGAAACTGTTGCAAAAAGCAAATTGCAAACATATAAATATGGGATTGGAATGTGGCAACAATGAAATCGCCACCCAAGTCCTCGGACGCAATATTTCTAATGATCAAATTGCCAAGGCCTGCTCAATTTTTCATACAAATAAAATTAAAATAATGACTCAAAACCTCAATGGTCTACCAGTAGATAATCCTTTGGAGGTTGATTTGGAAACATTAGATTTTAATATTACACTCAAACCTGATTTTGCATGGTCTTCTCTTCTTTATCCATATCCAGGAACGGAAATCGGACATATAGCTACTCAAAAAGGACTTTTTAATTCCGACTTTGAAAAAGTCTGCGTGTCCAACAAAACGGATTCTCTATTGAATTTCGAGGATGAGAAAATGAAACGCAAGATCGTTAACTTACATAAATTATTTGGAGTTATTGTGCAATTTCCATTTTTGTTACGTCCACTTACTTCGTTCCTCATTTCTTTACCGTTAACTCGTTTTTACACTTGGGTGTTCTTTGCTTTTTATGGTTACAAAACACTCAGGCAATCAAGCATAATAGGGATATTCAAAACGTTGAGACACTACATGGTATTTTATTTCAGATATGTCACACAGCTTGAAAAACGCGTAGAGTTCAGCAGTATTTCGCAGAAACAAAGCTATCCAATGTCATCCCAACAAACTGAATAACAACACTTAAGACCAATTAAGTCAGCATGTATCAGTGGTAAGTAACATAGAAATGCATCTGAGTCAACTAAGCCACAAGTAAACACGGCACTGTTAGTATCTGGATGTATGATTCTAATTGGAAGATATAGTATCAGACAAACAAAGAAAAACGCAATCATTCAATCGGCCATTCTCTGAGCTTGAAACAAGTAATCATACTAATTCATAAGTGTTAAGACTGTTTGAAAATAAACCCTCTTTCTTTAAAGAATAGAAATGAAACTTCAAAGAACCACTTTCATAATAAGTTTGTTGCCTATCATTTTGTCTCTACCAATTGCATGCCTTATCCATTTAATAAATAATCATTATCTTGACAAGCCCGAACATGCAATTAAAATCATAGGCGTAGTTTTGATGATTTTATTTATCATTCCGCCTTGTGTGTATCTTCTAAGAAGGAAAAAAGCGTCCAATCCGTGGACATTATCAAGTATCATTATTGGTGTTGTCAGTATTTTGCTCGTTGCTGTTTATTTATTTTGGATTAGTTCACAGATATTTTTTCCTGGTGATATTTTAATATGGTCGGAAAGTGACTTTGTTAATGACATCTTGAAGTTTCAAACCAGTTATCCAATTTATTCTGCCCAGGAGAACAATGAATCGTTCATCTATACTCCCGGAGCACAAATTCTTACTTATTTACTGGCTCGGCCGTTCGGAAAAGCAATATATATTCCTAAATACCGTATTGTCCAGGTTATTTTCACCCTTTTGGCGGCGGTTGTAGCGTCCTTTTGTTGTCGCAAGCTTATCGAGATGAGCTCTTCGAGACAGCAGTTCCGTGGCAGTACATTGTGGATTACGACAAGCCTGTCGTTCCTTTTCCTGATAGCAACCAATGCTCTGACGAATCCGTTTATGCACAATTTACATAACGATGCCTTAGCCCAGTTGATTTCAATCATAGCATACCTGGTTTTGTTACTGTATGCCTTTTCCCGCAATAAGCGCCTTTTGATACTGATGGCAATCCTTCCCGCAGTAGGATTTCTCGTAAAACAGAGCCTTCTCATCTGGGCTGTATTTTATTGTATTTATTTGACTCTTTTCGATCAACCACGTTCTAAAAAGCGTTTATTGATATTTCCTTTGGCGGCCTGCGGAGTAATAGGTACTGTTGTGGCAGTTTGTTATTTGCTGTGGGGAAATCATTTCACCTACTGGGTATTTGCAGTAGCGGGAAAGCGCTCTGTTTCACCTCTCAGAGTTTTCCAGCATATGCTTGACGTGTGGGTATATATTGTGATTGGCCTTATAGGAGGTATAGTATTGCTGCGCGGGAAAAACTTTAATCTGCTTTTAGGTTCCTGGCTGATTTGGCTGTCCTTGATGGCAATCGAGGCCTATACCAGCGGAGTTGCCTGGATGTTAAATCATATGGGGCCTGGAAGTTTGATTGCTGGCTGTTGGTTTTTGGCCGCCTTGGTAAGAGTCTGGCCTGTAGTATCTCGCCTTAACAATAAAAAATTCCTGTTAAATAACTGGATGAAAGCCGGTATTACCGTAGCTATGATCTTTTTTCTATTTAGTGGGCTTGGATTTGTAAGGATTCCACTGAAATCTCTCCAATCTGATGCCTACAGGTACATAAGTGATATTGAAAGGGAATTTGAAGGCCATTCGACGGAGGATGTCTTACTTGATATTGGAACCTGGGTTTACTTAAAAGATGGCGTGATTATGAAGGACCGGAGCCCATCCATAGGTGATCGCGGCTATGGCGAGGTTGGTGATTTTTCGGGAATTCTCGGGAGGTTAGAACAAAAGAAATATTCAAAAATCCTGGTTCGAAATCTCCATTCGCCGGACTTCCAATACGACTATTGGATGTGGCGAAAATCAAGCGGAATACGGCAGGCATTGTTGAATAACTACAAAGAGATTGGCCAAATTAAGGGAGTTACAAGCGAGAAGTATCAATGCAACACCTTCTTTTTCTCTGAAATCAACATTCTCGTACCCAAGATAGATTAAATTTGAAGGTTGTAATGGAAAATCATCCAAAAAGGAGAATAGCATGAAAGACAACTATTTGATTACAGGTGGCGCGGGGTTTATTGGAACTAACTTAGCAGACTACTATCTATCTAAGAACAAAAAAGTTACGATTCTTGATAATTTATCACGTTCCGGCACCAGGGAAAATCTTGATTGGTTGCAGAAACAGCATGGAAGCCGTGTAAATTTTGTAAAAAGTGATGTTCGAAATGCAGATGGAATCTTGGTTGAGCTTGTTGAAAATGCGGACGTTGTATTTCATCAAGCTGCTCAGGTTGCCGTTACGACATCGGTTACCAATCCTCGCGAAGATTTTGATGTAAACGCTATGGGTACATTTAATGTGCTCGAGGCAGTAAGACTCTCATCATCAAGGCCAATTGTAGTCTTTAGCTCTACAAATAAAGTCTATGGTAAGATGGATGATGTGGAAATCGTCGAAAGGGACGGTCGGTACGAATATGCCAGTCTCAAAGCAGGAGTGCCGGAGACGCGAACTTTAGATTTTCACTCCCCTTACGGTTGCTCAAAAGGATGTGCTGATCAATACATGATAGATTATTCACGCATTTACGGTCTCAAAACAGTTGTGTTTCGCCAATCCTGTATATATGGCCCTCATCAGTTTGGTGTTGAGGATCAGGGATGGGTGGCATGGTTTACTATCCGGGCCACAAAGGATCTTCCTTTCGTAATTTATGGGGATGGCAAGCAAGTCCGGGATGTCTTGAATATTGAGGACCTGATAAGAGCTTACAATGCTGCGGTCGATTGCATTGATAGGACATCAGGACAAGTGTTCAATGTTGGAGGTGGTCCTCATATTACGCTCTCGCTTTTGGAACTGATAAATCTTCTCGAGCAAAATTTCAACCGCAAACTCAAATATACTTTCGAAGACTGGCGTCCAGGCGACCAGCCAGTATATATCAGTGATATCAGGAAGGCTAAAGAATGTTTCAATTGGGAACCTCTGGTGGATGTCAAGGACGGTGTTACTGGTCTTGCCGATTGGATCAAAGAGAATGGGCATCTTTTCCCCGGCAAGTAAAACTAAGTTTTCGAAAAGAATGATAAAGTGAACTCAAAGTTTATTTTACTACTGATAAGATATTGTATTTGTTTTATGCAATATGAGTATTGTCTAAACTGGAGCACAATATGAAAGTACTTTTGGTCAAACCCGGCAATCTGAGCGACCATATACAACCTTCGTTGGGCTTGGGATATATTGCAACCCAAATCAGGCAGAACCATAATGTTAAAATCGTAGATTGTATCAAGGACAAGCTTTCAGGTGATCAGCTTCTCCCTGTGTTGGAAGAATTTCAGCCGGATATGGTGGGCAGCCAATGTTATAGTATGGATCTTCCAAATGTTAAGCTTATGCTCCAGGCAGCTAAGTCTTTTAATAAGAACATTATAACAATTGTTGGAGGAGCTCACCCTACAGCTTTACCGAATGAAACTATGGATTTCTTAGGCTCTGATCTGCTTGATTTTGTTTTTACTGGAGAAGGAGAAATTGGATTCCCAAAATTTCTCACGGTGCTTGAAGCGGATGGGCAGAATGATTTTTTGGAAGTTCCTGGGCTTTGCTGGAAAGAAAATGGAGTATTACGCATAAATCAAAAAGAATCCGTGGAAGATTTGGGCAGCATTGGAATGCCGGCATGGGATTTAATCAAGCCGGATTTATATCCTTTCTCTCCTCATGGTGTTGTGTGCATGAATTATCCTATCGCTCCTGTTATGGCCACTCGAGGCTGTCCATATAAATGCACTTTTTGTACGACCTCAGGATCAAAGCTTCGTAAAAGGCCAATAGAGTCGATTATGGAGGAGGTAAAACTACTATACTATAATTATGGCATACGTGAATTTCATATGGTGGATGATAATTTCACGATGGACATGGATTATGCTAAGAAACTTTTGCTGAGCATAATTGAATTAAATATCGATGCAACATGGGCTACGCCAAACGGGATTCGATTAGATCGGGTAGATAAAAGAATCCTGGAGCTTATGAAAGAAGCAGGATTTTATTCGATTTCATTTGGTGTAGAGTCGGGTTCTGAACGTATCAGAAAAAAGATGAGAAAAGGATCAACGACCGAAAAGGTCCGCAAAGACCTTGAGCTCGTGAAGGAAGTTGGTGGAATTGACATGACAGGATTTTTCATGCTGGGTTTTCCCGGAGAAACGCGGGAAGATATTGAGATGACTCTGCGGTTTTCCAGGGAACTGCCCCTTCAGAGAGCAACTTTTCATGCTTTTATTCCGTTACCCGGCACAGAAGTTTGGGAAGAGATGGCAAATACTGGAGAGCTTGCCCGGGTAGATTGGGAGAATTATTTCTTCTGGGCCGGTGCATATATACCTCAGGGACTGACACATAAAGAACTGAAGAATCTACACCGAAAAGCATTTATGCTCTTCTACTTACGGCCCAGAATCATTTTTCAAAATCTCAAGTACATACTTAAGCCTCGTGTGTTATGGTATGCGATACGTTATCTTTTTCGACGAATTAAGCCTTAATTGCTCTTGCTTACCACCTCGGTAATTTTCTCAGGCTATTGGCGTTGCCCAAGCCAGTGAAGCAGTGGCCTCTTCGGACACTCAGAGACAAGCTCATTAAGATTGGAGCCAAGGTGATCGGGCATTCACGATATGTGGTGTTCAAGATGGCGGAAGTAGCTGTGCCGAGGACACTTTTTCGTGAAATCTTTGACCGAATCCGGCGGTTGTGTTTTTCGACAATACCTGTGAGGCCGGGATGATGTATGGCACTGCTGAAAACCAGATTCCGGTATGGAGGATTCGACAGTCGTGGTCAACTAAAATAGTGGGAAAAGGCGGCTTCTCGTTATAAGTGCTCGACTTTTTAGCGTTTTTTGCGAGAACACTCGCTGGGACCACCAGAAAATTATTGCTACTCAATAAGATTTTGATATTATGGGATATTAAACATGCAGGATAGTTGCGGTGAAGAGTAAATGGGAAATCCGGATTTATGAATAGAGGTCAGCTTATATGAAGGATAATCGTGTTCTTCTAGTTTTTTCTGATAACAACAAAGATACGGCTGCCATGAGTCATCTTCCGCCCATGGGAATGCTCTATCTGGCTTCCAGTCTCAGGAAGAGGGGTGTTGAAGTTGAAGTTCTTGATCTTGAACTCGAATCAAATCCCCAGAGCTTGTTTTCAGAAAGAGTATTGAGTTTTCGACCTCATTTCGTAGGTTTCAGTGTCTTTCTTTCAAATACAACCTCCAGCCTGAAATATTGCCACCTGGCTAGGCAACTGGACCCGAGTGTTAGGATTATTGTGGGAGGCGCGCACACAACCTGTATCCCCAAGTTGTTCATGACTGAACCGATTGAGGCGATTTTCCTGGGTGAGTGCGAACATTCACTTCCCCGCTATATACTTCAGGAGGATCCAAGAGATATTCCCGGAATCTATATTCGGCATAATGACGAGTATCGCTTAACTTCTCCCCCGGAGTTACCTCAGGATCTGGATTCAATACCGTTTCCGGCAATTGATTCCGTTGATCTTTCCAATTACCGGGGATCTGTATATAGAAAGCTGCCCCTGTCGTCTATCATCACGTCAAGGGGATGCCCGTTCAAGTGCATCTTCTGTTTCCATGGTGTTGCCGGGTACAAGTTTCGAGCAAGAAGTCCTCGAAACGTGGTGGATGAAATTAAATGGCAAAAAGATATCGCCAGCCTTGGGGAACTTGTTGTGGAGGATGACAACTTTTGCCAGAACGCCGGCCGGGTTCACGAGATCTGCGATCTTCTGATTAAGGAAAATGTCGATATTAACTGGCAGGGTCAGAACGGAGTCAGGGTGGACACGCTTTCCAGAGAACTGCTTCAGGTGATGCGGGAATCTGGATGCTGGTCACTTTCCATTGCTCCGGAATCAGGTGATCCCATGATTCTAAAGAAGATACGCAAAAAATTCACACTCGACCAAGTCCGACAAGTTGTGAAATGGTGCCGGGAGCTTGGCATTCTAATCCATACGAATTTCATGATTGGATTTCCCTGGGAAACTGAAGATAGTGTGAAACGTACGATTGATTTTGCAATGGAGCTTGATACAGAAATCATCCATTTTTGCCGTGTGTTTCCATTACCCGGTACGGATTTATACAAGTATCTCAAGGAGAATGATCTATTGATAAAAGAGCTGGACGCTTCCGATTATGGCTATTATGACAAGTCCCCTCATTTCAAACTCGATCACATAGATAGCAGTCGTCTGGATGCTCTCGTAAAAAGGGCACATCGCCGTTTCTATTTCAGGCCCCGTAAGTTGTGGCAGATTTCAAATGCCCTGCCTTTCTCCAATATTGTGATGATGTTCCGCTATGCGATGAGAAAAAAGATTGTCGGCCTACGCGGGGGAAAATGAAATGGGCAGTGACGGATTTGAACCACCGACACACGGATTTTCAGTCCGTTACTCTACCAACTGAGCTTCCTGCCCAAAAACTTAGATCACGGTTTTCAAGGAATTCAAATTTAGCAAAAAAATGATATTGCAAATAAATTAAGCCAGACTTTTATCGAATTTTAAATATGAAAAAATTATCAATCCAGCCATTGAGCAAACATGAATACTATATATTTCTTAACTACAGGTATCATTGAAAAAAGAATTCACCGTTAAAAATCTATATCTACAGAGCACTTCTGTAGATAGACAACTTCTTAACTCCATTTATTTGTAGAAAGGAGGGCGTTATGTCCAAAATTAGTATTGTCATACCTGCAAAGAACGAAGAAGCTACTCTTGGAAAAGTATTAGAAGACCTCAACAAGGTGATTCCAACGTTAGATGGTTATGATGTAGAAGTTCTTTGTGTGGATGACCATTCAAATGACTCTACAGTATCTATAGCCAAGTCTTTTGGGGCGAGAGTGATTACAAATCCAAACAAGTCTGGTAAGGGGATGGCTCTTAGAGCCGGCTTTAAGGCCGCAACCGGCGACATTCTTGTCATGATGGATGCAGATTGTTCCCATCAGCCCAAGCATCTACCGGCCTTTCTTAACGCTCTTGAAGATGGTGTTGGATTAGTTATAGGCTCCCGTGTAACGGGCGGTAGTGATGAGTATGAGCTTATTCGTGCGCTGGGTAATGTCTTTCTAACTTTATTTGTTGGATTGTTTATGGGCCGGTACCTGTCAGATGCCCTTAACGGTTATAAAGTTTTCCGGAGAGATGTTTTTTCTGATTTTAAATATACTTCGAAGGCGTTCGAGATTGAAATCGAAATAATTGCAAATACGCTTCGCAAAGGTTACCGGGTAGTTGAAGTCAATAGTCACGAGTTGGCACGAGCCGGAGGGAAAGCGAAATCCAAAGTGGTTCGCCATGGAACGCGTTTTCTTTTGCGAATACTGTTGGAACGTCTTAGAGGAGTCAAGCCTAAACACATTGAAACAAATGCTGATTCCACTGCTACTTAATCGCAAAATAAAGAAGTCTATTCTGATTCTACTAATTCTGAATGAGGAGAGATATTCAAAAAAATACAATTTCTGAGGTTCCCCTTGGAAGGCACCCGGATAAAACTCGAGGATCCTTAGTGCAATATAACTAATTACGTATAAAATCTATTTCTTTTTGTTATACCCTTAATTCGATTGAATACCCCGACTATACAAAATTCCCAAAAACCGTATTCCATGATTTATAATCGTGTTTTACAACTTGTATTTACCATTATAGGAATATCTGTTTTCGTCTGGGCATTTTCTGATCCTCGTTTTCGAAATACAGAAGGATTTCTTGATGGGACATTCTGTCTTATGGTCTCTATAGGTGCAGCCTTGATTATTTTAGGATGGAAGATAGCGGGACGCCTTGGAAAACCAGCATTCTGGTTTGTGCTTACCCTTGTGGGGCAGGCTGTGATTCTGCAAATGATTGAAGCTGGGCCGTATTGTAACTACCAGCACTTCAAACCTCTAAAAGATATTCATCCAATACTTCTGATTTATCTTGCAGTACAAACTGTATTTGTTGTAGCTGGTTTCAGAGCTCGCTGGGCAAAGATGCGGGTATGGCTTGGGCGTCACTTTAAACTCTGGCAGCTTTTAGGCGTTGGCCTCGTCTTTTTCCTCTATAGTGCCACAATGTCAAGTAATATAACAGTTTATTTGACCGAGCTCTTTTTTGCCGCCTTCGTGCAGGCTGTGAACTTGGGCAATATTGTGCTTGTGGTATGGGCTTTACCAACAGAGGCTATCGTTTATTTGAAGCAAAAACTCGACAAAATATTTGGGCAATCCCAAAACGGAGAAGCAGGAATTCCTAAAAAATGGGATCGTTTTGCATTATGCGCAGCAATATGGGTAACAGTATTTGCAGGAATTCTTTGTGTTGTTTCTTACGAAAAGCATCCCCATATTCCCGATGAGATAAGTTATATCTATCAGGCGCGTTACTTTGCAGAGGGAATGATCACAATGCCTGCTCCTGCTGTTCCCGAAGCTTTCAATCTGTTTCTTATGGACAACGATCACGGCAGGTGGTATTCGGCTCAATTGCCGGGTTGGCCTGCGGTTCTGGCATTTGGATTTCTATTAGGAGTTCCATGGCTCGTTAATCCTGTTCTTGCAGGTGTTAATATACTGCTCATTTCCCATTTTCTTCTGGAGCTTTATGACCGTCGCACTGCACGCATGACGGTGTTTTTGTTGTGTTTTTCACCTTGGTATATCTTTATGGCTATAAACTTCATGGGTCATACTTTTACCCTTACTTGTGCTCTGGTTGCTGCATTGGCGGTACTTCGGGCCAGAAAAAGCAGTAAGGCTATCTGGGGTTGGCTCGGGGGTATTGCAGTTGGTATGATGAGCCTGATCAGGCCATTGGAAGCCCTGGCGTTAGCAGGGCTTCTTGGGCTCTGGGCGATTGGAATAGGTGGCAAGAGATTAAAATACTCTGCAATTGTTGGGCTCTTGATAGGAGCCATGATTATAGGTTCTGCTGGACTGTTTTATAACAAATATTTGACGGGGCATCCGGCCAAATTTCCTTTTATGGTATGTATGGACAAAGTTAACGGCCCTGGATCGAATGCTCTTGGATTTGGACCAAATCGAGGATTTGGATGGCACAAAAATTATAGGTTTCTGGATCCGTATCCCGGGCACTCCCCACTCGAGTCTTTTATTAACGCAAATCTAAACATTTTTGCGATAAACACTGAATTATTTGGCTGGAGTACCGGTTCTTTGGTCCTGATTGCTATTGTGCTTTTTTCGAGGAAAATGTGTAGAAGCGATCGTATAATGCTTGCCGTGATATGTGCCATTATTGGTATCCACACATTTTACTGGTTTAGCGGCGGGCCGGATTTTGGAGCGAGATATTGGTTTCTAATTATTGTCCCATGCGTTGTTCTGACAGTTAGAGGTATCGAATACCTTGTTGGCAAGCTGAATTCTGATTCGGACCAAACCAGAGGCGTGCACGCTGTTATTGCTGTGGTATTGCTTTGCATGATGGCTCTTCTTAATTATATCCCCTGGCGGGCTGTAGATAAGTACCACCACTATCGCGGATTCAGGCCGGATATCCGTAAACTTGCAAAGGAATATGATTTTGGCAAGGCACTGATTTTAATTAGTGGAAATAATTACAACGAATACCCATCGGCAGCTATTTACAATCCTGTAGATCTTCGAGATGACAAACCTGTTTACGCATGGGACGCCAGCCCTGAAATTAGAAGACAACTCCTGCAAAATTACTCCGATAGGATGGTTTGGATTTTGAATGGACCCTCCGTCACACATAAAGGATTTGAAGTAGCTGCTGGACCTGTTTCTGCTGCAGAATTACTCTCTCAGGAATAAAAACCATAATCGTAAATATATTTACCCCTTGTTTAAGAAAAGCATTTTTACGACTCTTTTAAAGATATGATTATGCTTCGAGGATTAAAAATTTTACTCTGGTCTTTTGGAATATTTATCTTTGTCTGGGCATTTTCTGTTCCTCGATTTCGTGATGCCGAGGGATTTCTTGAGGGGACATTCTGCCTGCCGTTTTCTATCGGTATAGCCCTGATCATATTCGGATTGGGTATAGCCGGACGGTTTAGAAAATCTACTTCCTGGTTCGCACTGGCTCTTGTAGGGCAGGCTGCGGCATTGCAGATGATTGAAGCCGGGGCGCATGTCAGATACCAGCACTATAGATCTTTTTATAGCCTGCTGACAGAAATTCATCCGGTCCTTTTAATTATATTTACATTACAAACCGCACTTGTGGTGGCAGGTCTGAGAACTCGTCGGTTAACCATTCAAAGCTGGCTTGGTCGTAACTTCAAAGTTTGGCACCTTTTAGGCATTGGGCTGGTCTTTTTCCTTTCAAGTGCAACAGTTTCAAAGAGTATATCCAAATATATAACTGAGCTCTTTTTTGCCACCTTTGTGCAGGCCGTGAATTTGGGAAATTTAGTATTGGTAGTGTGGGTCCTTCCTGATGGAGTACTGGTTTCCTGGAAGCAAAGATTTGGAAAATTCTTCAGTGAACCTGCAAAGAAGAACACAGGAGAATCAGCAAGCGTGGATCGATTTGCTATAGTGGCAGCTTTTTGGGTGATAGTGTTGGCAGTTGTTTTGAGCTTGTTTACCTATCAACGGCATCCGCACGTTCCTGATGAGGTTATGTATTTATATCAAGCCCGTTATCTGGCAAATGGGGATCTGACGGTGCCTGCCCCTCCTGTTCCGGAAGCCTTTAGCTTTTATATGATACCACACGAATCGCACAGATGGTATTCCATATTCTCCCCAGGGTGGCCTGCAGTGTTGGCACTTGGCGTTCTTCTCGGAGTGCCCTGGCTCGTTAATCCCGTTTTTGCGGGACTGAACATATTGCTTACTTACCTCTTATTTCAGGAGATTTCCAATCGCTTTACTGCACGTATTGGGGTGTTGTTGTTGTGCATCTCGCCCTGGTTCATTTTTATGTCCATGAGCTTCATGAGTCATACTTTTACCCTTACATGTGCTCTGGCCGCTGCGGTTGCGATAAGCCGAGCCAGAAGGAGCGGCAAAACAGTGTGGGGATTATTGGGTGGAATCGCGACCGGTATGGTGAGTTTAATCAGGCCGCTGGATGGTCTGATCGTAGCGGGAATTCTTGGACTTTGGGCAATTGGTGTTGGCGGGCGAAGATTGAAGACCTCTTCTATTCTGGCGTTTGTCATTGGTACCATTGTGGTTGGAGCTGTTATACTTCCCTATAACATGCAAATCACAGGCGATCCGACCATTTTTCCTCTTACGTCCTATTATGAAGAATATTTTGGTCCCAATGCAAATGCGTTCGGCTTTGGTCCTGGTCGCGGACTTGGTTGGGCTATCGATCCATTTCCCGGCCATGGTGCGATCGATGCGCTGATCAATACCAACCTTAATATCTTCTCGATAAATATTGAATTGTTTGGTTGGAGCACAGGTTCTCTGTTCATTGTTGCACTGCTCTTTTTTTCGAGATCAATGCGAAGAGGCGACTATCTGATTATCGTTATGATAGTTATCATCTCAGCGATTTATAGCCTGTATTGGTTCAGTGGAGGACCTGATTTTGGGGCGAGATATTGGTACTTGATGCTCATTCCGTTATTAGGTCTTACGGTCAGGGCTGTTCAGATGCTTCAGGAAAAGTTTGAAACAGGGCAGAGCGGCTCAACCATTAATGCCACACGTGTAATTGTGGCAGTCCTGGCTTTGAGTATGCTGACTGTCATTAATTTTATTCCATGGCGGGCTATAGACAAATATCACCACTACCGTGGGATGCGGCCGGATATAAGGTACCTGGCCGAAAGATATGAATTTGGGAAAAGCCTCGTACTGATTCGGGGCGATTATCCGGATTATCAATCAGCTTGGGCATATAATCCGTTAGATCCTAAAGCAGATGCTCCAATTTATGCCTGGGATCTAAATCTGGATGTAAGGACTCAACTTCTTAAAGCATATCCAGAGAGGCCGGTTTGGATTATAAACGGCCCATCTATAACCAATGCCAATTTTAAAGTGGATAAAGGACCAATATCCGCTAATGAGCTTATGGCAAAATAACATATAATCCAGCAAATCTAAATTTGAAAGATATAAACGAGTATGAACTTGCAGAAGCCTAAATGGTTGCTCCCGTCTAATACGGAAGAAACTTCGTTATCTTCAACCATGCAGCGTATTTTTCCAATATTGGCGATTACAGCCTTTGGTTTGATTCTTCGACTGGTTAAAGTTGACTCAAGTTTCTGGTATGACGAAGGTTTTACTGGATATCTGACCAGGCATTCCTTTGGAGATGTGCTGAACTTTACAACCAAAGAAGATATTCAATCTCCGTTGTACTACCTTATAGTTTGGTTCTGGGCACAAATCTTCCCAACAGACTGGGGCATACGCCTTTTTTCTGTGATGATAGGAATTATTTCCATTCCTCTCCTTTTTAGTCTGACCAGTAAACTCTTCAATCGCCAGGTTGGTCTGCTCGCTTCTGTTTTCCTGGCCTTATCACCCTTTCACTTGAATTATTCGATAGAAGCTCGTCCTTACTCACTTTATATATTGTTGAGCATCGCCGCTCTTTGGTTTGTGGTCAAAGCACTTGAATCAAACAAGCACTGGAACCGGTGGTGGCTGTGCTACTCATTTACGGCAACTTTGATGCTCTATACTCACCATATCGGGGCGATAGCTTTTATGGGGATGGTTGTATTTCATTTTTGCCTGATATGGCCCATAAACCGTATTCGTTTCTACCAATGGATTGGGTTCAACATACTTCCTGTTATACTTTTTTTACCTTGGATTCCTGTTGTCTTACCTCAGATGAAGATGTCTGAGGATTTGTTAGTTTGGATCCCCAAAATAAATCCGACCTCTTTTCTGAAGATGATGCTAAGGTATATTTACTATATTCCGCATGATCGTCCGAATCTAATTGTTATTGCGTTGTGGATTATGCCGCATCTGTTGCTTTTGAGTTTGGCGATGTTGATTTCCGAATCGGCTTATAGAAAAAGAGTAATTGCTGTAACAGCCTTCGCTGCTGTTCCTATCGCTGTTATTACGGTTTATAGCTATATTGTTCGACCGATTTTTGTTACCCGCTATTTATCCTCCGTAGTGATTACACTAATGATTCTCCCGGCGATTCCTGTTGTATTACTGAAAAAGACCCGTTGGCATAATGCAATTAGCTTCATCACTGTCTTAGCACTGATACTTTCTTTCGCAAATTGTTTGAACTATATCAAACAGCCAAGGACGGTAAACTGGCGAGGTGCGGCCTTCGAGATTAAGCGAAATATGCAGGATGACGATGTTGTTCTGGTAATGCCGCAAGGCGCTATGTATGTTTTCAATTTCTATTTTCAGGACAACGAGGGTACTAAGGTGATGACAATAAATAAGCCGGCGGATATAGACTCTCTCGGCCTTGAATTTCTTAAAGGCCGCCGCAGGTTATGGATCATTCGAAATCAGGTATTAAATGGAGATGCAACACTCAAGGTAGCTAATTGGTTTGATCAGAAGTATAACATAATCATGCGGGATAACCAATTCAAATGGCTTGATATTATCCTGGTAAATCTGGTGCCCAAACCCGAGCCCACTATAAATGAATGAAAGACTACCGCATGAGATGGGGAAGGGAAATCCCGGATTATATCACTTTAATATCATTATGATATAGCTAAAGCTATATTCTTTGTTTACCGATACTTATGGTATTGAAGGATTGATTTGGGTACTGGTACATATTTAATGTTTTTGATTGACTGATGATTATTGTTTTTTGACAATAGCAACATTATTCCGAACTTAATGGATATATAACACTATGAATCGAGCCCTTTTTATTACCGGTTCAAGCGGATTTATCGGCAAACACCTCATGCCGCGGCTGCCCTTGAATCAATATGAAAATATATACTGTTTGAACCGTAACCAGACTGAGCTAACTAAGGAATTCTCCCAACATGAGAACTTCCATTTTATACAGGGAAACTTGCTTGAACCTGCCGCTTATGAGCGACAACTTGCCACTTCAGACACAGTTATTCACCTGGCTGCGGTAACCGGCAAGGCCAAACGGAATGAGTACTTTGCCGTTAATACAGATGGTACAGCAAAGCTTGTCGAGAAATGCAAAGAACTCGGCGTCAAACAGTTCCTGCACACAAGCACGATTGCCGTGAAGTACGCCAATGTCAAATACTACTACTATGCACAATCGAAACAACTTGCTGAAGAGATTGTGCGAGACAGTGGGCTGACATATACTATCATCCGTCCTACAATCGTTCTGGCTGAGGATGCATCTATATGGCAATCACTTCGAGATATGGCTTCCAAGTCGGTGATTATGATTCCCGGTAAAGGACTTGTAAAGATTCAACCCATCTATCTTGATGACTTAATAGATTGTATTTTGTATATTTTGACAGAGCAATTGTTTGAAAATAAAGCGCTGGATCTTGGCGGTCCCGACGTCCTCACGTTCGAATCGTTCTTGCGTCAGATTCACAGAGGAGCCAGCCAGAAGGAGCCTCGAGTAGTTCATCTTCCGTTGGGTCTGATGCGCGGTTGTCTTGGTTTTCTGGAGAAGTATGTGTGTTCCTGCCCGCCTGTCACTGCCGGTCAGTTATCAGCGTTTGGTAATGACGGGCTGGCGGATGACAATGGTGTCACTGACCACCATCGTGACCAAATGAAAGGTATTGAAGATATAATCAGGTTATTAATTGATGAATGACCAATCATTTGCTAACGATACTGTCCTGGACGCCGAATGCAGTGTGTTTTGTGCTTACCTCGTGGGCCAGGAACCTACTGAATATATTCGCCGGCGATATTGCGAAGCGCATCACAGAACTGACCTGATTCATCAGGACCCTTCGGACTCGTTTGACCGTTTTATCATCCGCTTCGGGCAGCGGGGGATTTTATGCACACGGATGGCTGACGTTTACACTCGCTGGTTCTTTCGACGGTCGGCGCTTCGTTCCAAACTGCTTCTTTTGATGGCGATTCTGGAGTGTTCAAGATCTACTTATAGTCTTTTCGAGGCGAACCAGTCTCAAAGTAAAACACGATTCTGGTTCGGTCTGATGGTTCAGGGAATTCGTTGGGTCTTGTGCTTAATAGCATCATTTGTATTCTTCTCGCTCTCTTATGTCGTTGTCAAGTGTGGTGATATAACTGGAAAAACTTCGAGGGTATAGTATCGATGGACAAAAATATAGTCGTTGGTTCCGGTGCGAGCGGTGTTCATTTTGCGCTTACTGCTTTGAAGAAGGGATGTCCCGTCCTCATGCTGGACATAGGGCGTGAGAAACCTCTTCCCCTTTTACCTGAAGCCGATTTGGGCTCACTTAAACAAGAATTAGACGACCCAGTCCGCTATTTGCTCGGTCCGAATTATGAATCGGTGACCTTAGGAGATTCACAATCCGATTTCTACTCGTTTCCGCCGAGCAAACGTTACGTGTTCCAGCAGCCTCGGAAAATGAAATTCAGGAACAGTGGTTTTGAGCCGGTGTTGTCTTTTGCAAGGGGAGGCTTAGGCGAGGCGTGGACGGGTGGAGTATATCCCTTTAATGATGAGGAATTTGCAGATTACCCATTTGGATACAAGGATATCGAGCCCTTCTACGAAGAGGTCGCCGAGCGAATTGGCATTGGAGGAGAAAGTGATGATTTGGCACGGTTCATTCCTGTTCATAAACATATGATGCAGCCTTTGCGTTTGGATACGCATTCTCAGGAATTGCTAAATGCTTATGCACGCCATAAAAGTACCCTTGTACGAAAATACAAGTGCTACCTGGGTCGCTCGCGGGTAGCTGTGCTTAGTGAGGACAGATGTGACCGCTCAAAATGCGATTATACAGGACGTTGTATCTGGGGTTGTCCAGGAGGTGCTTTCTACACTCCATCGCTTACCTTGGCAGAGTGCATGAAGTTTCCGAACTTCACCTATGTTCCTCAAATGCATGTGAGCCACTTTAAATGTGATGGTTCAGGCCGAGTTAAGAGCGTGACCGCACATCCGATTGATGGTGGTGCACTCGAAGAGTTCCCGGTGGACAAGCTGGTCTTGGCGGCCGGTCCTATTTGTACGGCCGAGATATTCCTGGAGTCAATACACAGGGACACTGGTGAGATAGCAGAACTCCATGGCCTAATGGACAACAGGCAAATCCTCGTCCCGTTTGTCAATCTCAAGATGATCGGCAAGGCGTATGATCCTGAAACTTATCAATTCCATCTGCTGGCGATGGGCTTGGAGGGGGACAATCCAAAGGATTATGTGCATGGACAGATAACATGTCTGACAACCGCTCTGGTACATCCGATAGTTCAGAAGATCCCGTTGGACCTGCGGACTGCAATTGACTTTTTCCGGAATACACGCTCGGGAATGGGAATCCTAAATCTCAATTTTGCTGATACGAGACGCCAGGGTAATATGATTACGTTGGAAAAAGACTGTAATGGACAGACATCGCTCGTAATAGAGTACACAGCTCTACCTGAAGAGAACCGGGAAATGCGGCATGCTTTTCGACGTGCTAAGAAAGCACTGTTTCGGCTTGGAGGCATCGTGCCCCCAGGTACATTTAGGGTGCGGGCCAAGGGTGAAAGCGTTCATTATGCTGGCACGATGCCCATGTCAAAGAAAAATGGCAAATACACCACTTCCGAATATTGCCAAAGCCACGATTTTAAAAATTTGTATATTGTGGACGGTTCCACCTTTCCCTTCCTCCCTGCCAAGAACATCACGTTCACATTAATGGCCAATGCAGTTCGGGTGGCTGAAGCTGCATTTTAAGCTGTTGATAGCGAAAGGCTGGCACGCCTGAGGCACGCTGGTCAAAAGATCACCTGCGAATGACAAAATTCGCTAATTCGCTCAAATGAAGAAAACGCCACTCACGGTGGGCCATCAACTGAGCAAAATTCTCTCCTTCCGAACCATGAGCCTCATTCCATGGTTACCTGCCTGTCGGTATAGCATCATCTTTTGAATCCAGAGGTTGGGCTATACGCTTAAGTGCTGTTTGAGGCAAGGATGATTTGGTTTCTGTCCCTCGCACCCGCCCTGACCTTTGGGCAGGTTCTTAGCGCTGGATGGGCTTGACTCGGTAGCGCGCGCCTTCCCCCAGCGAGAATAGGGGCATATCTACTTCATCCACTTGCTCTATCGGAACAAGAAACCGGTAAACGTCTATGATGTTATCTTCCATGTTAGTCGTTTGAGTTTTTTGTATCTGGAAAGACTTGACCAGCTCAAACTGCGGTCCTTTAACCGCCTCACGCAGGTGCTGAGAGGCCTTGATTCGCGTGGAGTCGGCACCTCTCATAATTGCCAGCCATCGGCACCCCCCTTGCTTTTGCAGCACTTCGACTGCGTCCTGAGGCGATGAAATGAATTCATGTGTCTGGTTCCACGATCCTTCTGCGTAGAGCAGTTTCCTGCTGAGTACGACTCGGCGGTGGTATTCAGGGTCTCCGGCTTGAACTTGAAAAGTGAAGTTGGCATAGTGTTTGCCGCAGTAGAAAATCGGCTCATCGGGAGCGACCTTTTCAAAGAACTCGACTACTTCCTTGATCCCTTTAATGGACATTATCGGGACTCTTGACGCCAGCCATGCTTGGCTGGCAAAGAGCATCAAAATAGCTGCTACTGTGATTAATCGCCCAAGTTGATGTTGCAGTCTCATTAACTTGCCGAGCCAATGGGTTGCGCAAAGCAGGGCGATGATGCAGAAGCAGACAACCGGCGCAGACAGAAGCAGTATATACCGACCCTCTCTGGCCCCAACGTATGTAAAGACCACGAAGCAGACGCATACCCAGATCAGGAGAATGATCGTTTCGTGCCGCCAGCGTTTGCTAATAACTCCGCTGATAATCCCAAATGCAGCTATGAGCAGCAGATGTGGGCTAAAGAGTTCCGGTAGTCGTCTGAAATAGTACTGCCAATGCCAGTTTTGAACTCTCAAGGTATCGTGGCTGTTGCGTACAGCCCATCCGACGCGGGTCATCTCCCACTTCACCACAACGATCGACCATGGTAACAAAGCAATGGCAGACAGCAAGACCACGATTAATGTCCTTCGATTCCATAACAGATCCCAGCGACGCTTGGCGATAATCCATGCGAGAATGACAAACACCAGCACGCCGCTCATCATGTACGTGAGGATAGCCAGCACGCTTAGCGCCGCTCCTATATACAGTTGCCGCCACATCGGCGAAGCTGGTGGCGATTCAAGCCATCGTCGCACATGATACAAAGCTGCTATACTCAACGCAAGCGCGGGGATATTCAGCATGATGGCATGAGACCACAGAACCACCCCGGGCAAGAGAAGAAGTAGCGCCCCGGCCCAACCGGCGTCTCCCGAAATCCATCTGCGACACCAGGCCGACGTGTAGAGGGCCGCCATCAGTGCGAATCCAAGCACAAGGCCTTTGGCAATATAGGGTGATGGAACGAAAGCTCCGAAAAAAATTGCCTCCAGGAGATAAAATACCGGGGGATAGGACGTAGGAGCGATTACCGGGTAGCGCGCGTAGTAGCTGAGTGCATAATCCTTGGGATCAAGTGACAAGCTTAGCAGGAAGTCTTTCCAGAACAGCCCATTGGCCGCGTGTCGCGGCGCATCACCGTACCAAAGTCCGTTGTTGTCCCAATGTAGCCAGCATAGGAAGAGCCAGGCTGCAAATACCAACAGAACTTGGGGTGAAATCCAGGTTTGTTCCCTGACCTCGGACATCTCCCTGCATAACATTTCCTGATTCAGGTCCGCCAACAAAGTCACCAAAATCCAATTGAAAATTCAAAAACTTCAAGAACTACCCCGACTGCAACCAGCCAATGTATGATACCTTGGCTGGATTCGGTTGTCCTCTTGTTTCACTTGTAATTTACAATCCTCTGTGCAAGTGATATTAAGATTCATTATATACACCTGATGGTGGTCAAATCAAGGAATTATTCTATGAACGGGAAATTCTTGCGGTGCCGTGAATTGAACTATACCCTTATCCATTGTTGAGACAAAAACTTGGAATTGTTTAAGGTGGACTCATCAGACTAATCACGATTTGTTAAAATTGACGCACGGAGCACATTTTGGCTAATATTTGGATTAAATAAGTTGCTAAAGATAAGAGCAGGCACTTATAATACAATAGGTTATCAATTTATGTCCCCGTAGCTCAATTGGATAGAGCGTTGGCCTCCGGAGCCAGAGGTTGTGCGTTCGAGTCGCACCGGGGATAGTTGGTAAGTTTTTCCGAAACAAATGAAATCAACAACTTAGGGTGAAAAAAACAAAGCTTCGCAGGGAAAATGTTGCTTTTTTGGGTTAACTCCTTCGATGGCACAAAATAAAATTTACACATAATACTTGACGTTATCATTGTCGCAATGTGTCTTTCTATCTCCTGTCTTTTTTGGTAGAATTCTATGGGCAAGAGAGTTAGCATCAAGGATTACTCTTATGGCACACCGTGTGAACAGTTGGTGATCGAAGTGAAAAAGGAGAAGTATATGAAAAGAGCAACGTTTATTTTGTCAGTCAGTTTGGCGGCCGCCTTTTTCGTGACACAGATTTCTTCGGCGTGTGCTAAAGAAAAGGCTTCTCGCATAAACGACCCTCGTACCGAGACAGAAGAACACAGGAACACACGAATGCAGTGGTGGCGAGAGGGCCGCTTCGGCATGTTTGTTCACTGGGGATTATACTCCGGCCTGGCCGGAACGTGGAAGGACAAGTCTGTCGGCGAGCGAGGCGGCATGGAATGGATCCAGCAGCGTGTCCGTGCGGACACATGGGAATATGCCCATGAGGCGGTTCCAAGCTTCCGTCCAAAGAAGGGGTTTGCCAGAAAGTGGGCGAGGCTTGCCCGAGAAGCCGGATGTCGATATGTGGTCTTCACCACCAAACACCATGACGGCTTCTGTCTGTTCAATTCCAAATACACAACCTACGATGCCCATGACCTTGTGGGTCGTGACCTCTGTCGGGAGATAGTGGACGCTGTTCGCAAAGAGGGTCTGAAGGTTGGCTTCTATCACTCCGTTATAGACTGGCACCATCCCCAGTACGATTATCTCAAAGCCGACCAGCTACCCCATCCGCTAAAGGGTAAGCCGTCCCCGAACGGTCCCCGCAATCATGATGTTTATGTCGATTATCTCCATCATCAGGCACGCGAGCTTTTCTCAAACTACGGTCCCATTGATGTCCTCTGGTGGGACTATTCGAAAAAGGGCAACGAGGGTTCATTTTGGCGTGCTAACGAACTCATGGCCACCGCACGCAGCCTCCAGCCGGCCATTATCTCGAACAATCGCCTATATCACATCCCTCACATCGAAAAGGAAGATTCCGTGGATCGCCTTAGAACGTGGAAGCCGGAGCAAGGTGATTTTACCACGCCCGAACAGACTATTCCTTCCACCGGAATACCCGGCGTTGATTGGGAGGTCTGCATGACGATGAACACGACATGGGGATATTCTGAACATGACCACGCATGGAAATCCCCTGAAATATTAATCCGCAATCTTGTTGATATTGTTTCGAAGGGCGGCAATTACTTGTTAAATATCGGTCCGAAAGGCGACGGCTCTATCCCTCAGGAAAGCATAGAGTCCATGCGAACCATCGGCCGATGGATGGCTGCAAATGGTGAAGCTATTTACGGCACGACGGCCAGTCCGTTCGAGCGGCCGTCGTGGGGCAGGTACACCAGGAAGGCTGGAAAGCTCTATGTACATGTGTTTCAGTGGCCTGAGAATGGTGCTCTCCATGTTCCCGTTGGACAGCTGAACGTCACGCGTGTCTATTTGCTTGCCGACAAAAATCGAACCTTGTTGAAGACCGACAAAAGACCTGATGTGCTGGTAATTCATGTCCCAAGTAAAGCTCCCGACGACATCGTCTCGGTCGTTGTAATCGAGCATCAGTAATGAAATCAAATTCATGTTCATCTGTTTATATAGGATTATAACAATACCAACGTAAGGTTGACTCGTAGGTCAATATCAGCTAAAATGAATCGGACTTGGCTCTCGTGCATTCGCATAGCTAAACTGATACAAGCTGCAAATATGAGGTAGGTAGAAAGGGCTCTAAATGATGGACATTGCAAGGACCCGGAAAGCTGTCTGCTACAAACAAAAAGCTCAGAAGATTATCTATCAGGTACTGATCTCAGAATTGTTGCTTCTTACTCTCGTTGGAACATTGTGCCATGCAGCCAACGAGCAGTCCGCTTTACCGGATATATTTCGCAGCGAGGATTTGTTGTGGGAAATCCGACTTGGGACCCATCAATACACAATTCCGAAAATTGATAGAGGCCGAATATTCATAGGCACGAATGATATTGCACTCAAACATCCTGCCGTAAAAAGAACCGGTGGTGGAATCCTTATGGCTCTCGACCAGGCCACAGGCGAAATGATCTGGCAAATGCCGATTCCTCGCTATATGGAAGGCACGAAGGCGCCATACCATTTCAATCAGTGGAAGTGTGGCATCTGTTCGAGCCCGGCGCTCGACGGCAACCGATTGTATATCGTAGGCCCTCGCGGCGACATTCTCTGCCTGGATCGCAATGGTCAGGAAGATGGCAATAACGGGCCATTCCGCAAAGAAACCGAGTATATGGGACTTCCGAAGAATTCACCTTATCAACTTACTCGAGCCGATGGCGACATCATCTGGCAATTTAATATGATTACGAAAATTGGAGCTGTACCGCACGATGTCTGCGGAAATTCACCACTGATCCACGGAGACTTCCTGTATGCCTCATCTTCCAACGGTATGGATGATAAGCACAAGTTCATTGCCAACCCGCTCGCTCCAAGCCTGATAGTGCTCGACAAATATACAGGTCAACTTGTAGCAACAGACGGCGAACTGATCGGCAAGCGAATGTTCCACGGCCACTGGTCCTCACCGGTAGCTACTCAGGTAAATGGGCAGGCAATAATTCTCTTCGGAGGCGGAGATGGTGTACTGTATGCTTTCGAGCCTTATGTACCGTCAAACGCTGACGACAAAATACGGACGTTGAAGAAAATCTGGCAGTATGACTGCAACCCGGCAGACTATCGCCGAAGAAATGGCCGGGACATACCCTACGCAAGGCATAGCAATAAAAGCTCCGATGGGCCCAGCGAGATTATTGCAACGCCTATCGTTGATAAGGGACGAATCTATGCGACTATCGGGCAAAGCCCTGTCCATGGGAAGGGTCAAGGTATGCTGTCCTGCATCGACGCTGCGACAGGTCGGAAAATATGGGATAGCCGCCGATTAGATCGCAGCATTTTGACATTAGAGATTCATAATGGATTATTGTATGCACCCGATTTGACTGGCCGACTTCATTGTTTCAATGCCGAAACAGGACAGCACTACTGGCAGCATGAACTCGAAGGCGGTGTCTGGTGCGCCTCACCACTCGTCGTCGATGGCAAGGTCTATATCAGCACCGAAGAAAGTGTATTATGGGTGCTCAAAGCTTCTCGCCAAAAAGAGGTCATCTCCCGTTCTCGCCTTAGATCCATTGCCATAACCCCGGTCGTTCACGATGGCGTATTCTATCTTCCCACACAGAAAAGGCTTTTTGCCGTCAAATTGAATACACACTGATTGGCAATCCGTTTCAGGATTGAAGGGGGATATGCTGTTCGACCCGGCGTTGATGTTCGCTATGTTTAGGTTGTTTTGATTTGGAGGTCTCAATGAAAAGGAATCCGTCTATGACAAAATACATTGGGTTTCCCTGTTTCTTCAGACTACGGAAATATATCTCAACTGCATTCTTCTCTTTACTTCTTTTTTGGGTTGTTTTCTCGTGCTCCCGAACGTATGGAAAAGAACAACACGCAATGACTATGCGACTTGGTGGATGTGGGGGAGTTTATTTTTATGCTTCAGCGGGTGAATTGTGGGTCGAGGTGGAAAAACAGGATCTCAACATACGCCGAAACAAGACCCATTTGCATGCTCTCCTTTTAGCCCCTGATCGTAGTGTAGTCGATGAGGCATGGATTGGTGATGACAGACAACCGGCCGGAAGCGGCCCGGGACCTGTACAACGCGTATTACTACGTACAAAGGTTGAGCGGCCCGGTGTGTATGGATTGAACATTACCGTTACTGAAGATCGCTATGGTGAAAATGTTTCATGGGGATTCAGAAGCAACTGCCGGAAATATCTGGTTGAGACGTCGCGAGGGCACAAGGATGCACGCCATGAGGAACCTCTTGTTTTCCGTAACGCCGGCTCCGAAGGCGATGTTGTATTTATGCCGGGTATCAAGCCGTTTTCTATAGAAGTGAGTGGCTTGTCAAAAAGTGCTGAAAATTTGCTCGTTTACGACGGGGACGGTGGAAAAATAAAGATACTCCCCGTATCGCCGGAGGGTAAGGTACGTCATGAATTTCCCGCTGACAATTCACGCGAAGAAAAGTTGTGGCGATTACATTTGGACGACGCTCAGGCCGTAATCAACATTGACGGTGTAACTCGCTGGAACAAAGGTGATATCTGGGAGAATCTTTCTTTGTGGACACCGGATGTATCTTCCTGGTTTGGCTTTCATGAAAACCGGTGGCTGCTGACTCCATACAGCCGGAATGTTTATGGCGGTACCGGCAGTGAGGCTGCGATCAACTTTACTGTACATAATAACAGCCCGGTACCAAAGCATGTGAAACTGTCGTTAGAGTTTGATGACAATGTTGCTTGGTCAGTTGAATTACCGACAACCGAAGTCATACTCGAGGCGAACTCCTCTGCGCAGGTACCGCTTGCGTATAGAGTGCCATCGAAAGGTACCCAGTGGAAGTGTTATGTCCGGGCATCCGTTCTCGATGAAACTGGATTTTCAACATGGTCATCGGTGACACTGCACCGTGGAATCGCTCCGGCGCAGTCGCCCATAAAAATGCCTATAAAGCTTGAACCATATCGACACGAAAATGAGCAGTTCGGGTATCTACCTGAGTACCCTCTTGACAACCAGGTCTATTTCGATATGGAAAACCGGCCTTTTGTTATTTCAAACGATGGTGTGTTTTTCCTGCGCGATAATGCCTGGATTAAAACCACCAGTGCGCATCGTGCCGATACTAACGGGATCATCCCAATCAGACCTGTTGGCACCAAAATTGCCTTCGACTGGGATAACGATGTGTATTTATTGGGACGGGATAATGGTTCGACCGTCCTTTTCCGCTCCGGTGATCATGGTGCGACTTTCACCGCATGGCCTGTTCCGGGTTCGGGCGGTTTCGATATCGAGCAGTTTTCCGGGCACAACATAATAAACGGCCCACCCCCTCTGGCGTGTTTCCATGAGACGGCGAAAGATCCGAAATTAATATGGCGCCGCATAAATGACCTCGATCTGATACTGCCGGCCAAGAAAGCTGACGGCTCAATCGTTATGGGCGATCCCATAGCTGTTTCGAAAAAGTGCATTGGTCTTTCCGCTCATTCGGGAATACCCTCCACAATCGTATCGCGGGGAGATAAGGTTCATATTGCGTGGGGTGAAGCGACACTCCCCCAGGAGAAAGCACCGGGTGTACCTACTTATGTGGCAACATATAGCCGCTCAACGGGAGAACTTGGTTCGCCTGCACTCCTCGGGTATGGCCCCCCGGCGAATGATGTACATAATTCGCCGTGTATAACCATGGACAGCAAAGGCTATCTCCACGTGCTGATCGGCACTCACGGCCGCACCTTCAAATATGTTCGGTCAGTGTCGTCCAACAATGCAAGCGGCGGCTGGACAGAAGCCGAAGATGTCAGATCCGGCCTTCGCCAAACCTATGTCGGCATGGTCTGCAGCCCTGATAACGCTCTGCATCTGGTTTTTCGACTGTGGCTGACTGACAATAAGTATTACCCTGCGAGTCATTATGCTAACCTGGCCTACATGAGTAAGCTGCCGGGAAAGAAATGGTCAGATGCCTTGCCCATGGTTGTCGCTCCGTTCTCGGAGTACAGTATTTTCTACCATCGGCTGACCATCGACAGGAAGGGTGCATTATTCCTTTCTTACGACTATTGGTCAACGTTTTGGTTCTATCGTACTGACCACCGTGGGAACCGCCGATCGCTCTTGATGTCGCCGGACAGTGGTAAAACCTGGAAACTTGCGCCCTCATCCGAATTCCTGCAATAAAAACAATTTTAACCAACAGAACTATTTTGATAACGATGGCTCCTATTGGCTGTTGATTATGTAAAAACTTTACATATTTCGAAATACTCAGCGTATTCTTGCTTGACAGGCTCAGTAAAAGTCTATATTTAAGTGTATTATTGATTGTTGACTCGGTAGAAACCGTAGTCTAAAGGATTGTTGTCTCTAATTTTTTCATAGTAAGGAGAGTATATTATGGCAAAGAAGAAGGTAGCTGCTAAGCCAATGACCAAGAGTGAGATCGTATCTGGGATCGCTGATGAGACAGGGTTGACGAAGAAGGATGTTAATTCTGTGTTTGAAGCAATGGCTGCACAAATTAAAAAGAGTCTCGGTCGAAGCGGTGTCGGTGCATACGCCGTGCCCGGCTTGATGAAGCTGGTCGTACAGCGAAAACCTGCAACCAAGGCTCGTAAGGGTATCAATCCCTTCACCGGCGAAGAAACTATGTTCAAGGCCAAGCCGGCGCGTAATGTTGTGAAGATTCGTCCGCTTAAGAATCTAAAAGATATGGTTTGACCTTTGGAAGTATTCAGACAGGCTAAACAGGCCCGCATTATGTCATCATTTTGTGGGCCTGTTTTTTAGCTTGATTTTGTAGAACAATTACACTCGCCACATCAATAACTGTATTGTACGAATTGTTTAGGCCATCGACGGTTATTTTATAGATACGACCATCACTTTCGCCGGATCTTTATGTCTGCTCAATTCGCACGAACGTCATAGGCGTAAAGGTCCTGGCCACACCGGATATAGAGCCTTCGTCCGCAAACAACGGGATGCGCAAGATAGGAGTTGACCGGCTTCCTTTTCATCTCGAATCGGCTGACCATGTCGAATCCGTCGTGGGTGACGGCCATCAGGTGCATCGAACCCTGGAAGTTCAGAGCATAGATCATTCCGTCGGCATAGGTGATGCCTACTTTGCCCAGTGTCCTGTCGAGTTTGATGGTCTTGCCTGTGAGAAAGTCAACGCAGTAGAAACACCTTCCACCCTGTCGACATGCGCTGCCGTACAGTTTGCCGTCTATCAGAACAGTCCCGCTGTGGCAGTCGTCCAGGTCCCGCCGATGCCATATAGTAGAGGCTGTACGTGAACCGGAGTCGGTTTTCAGCAGGGTGCCACCTGAAGAGTGTCCACAGGCGATAAAAACATAGCCGTCATGGAATACAGGTCTCAGGGCATTCTGCGGCGACATGGGCACGAAAGTCGCCGACCAAACGAGCTTGCCGGTTTCGACGTTCAGACCGAAGACTGATCTTTGTGTCATGTTGATCAACTGGCGAATGCCACCGTGTGTCACGACAATCCCGGAGCAGTAAGCAGCGGAGTGTTCAATCTCAGTATTAATCCAGAGGGTTTTTCCCGTGCGTTTGTCCAGGGCAACAACTCGGCCTTTCGGCCCGCCGGGCATGCACAAAACCTTGTCGCCATCTACAATCACATTCTCTGCGAAAGCCCAGATACCGAACTTTGCATCGAATTTGGATTTCAGGTCCACTGCCCAAAGCGGTTTGCCAGACTTTGCCTCGTACGCTGCCAGCCTGCCATCCGGATTCATGTGATACAGAGCTCCGTCGTTGTAAGTCGGCGTCGCACGTGAACCCGGGCTTGGCCCGCGCCATGCTTTACCATTGGGCATCTTCCACAACAGCTTGCCATTCATGTCGAGTGCCATGACCATTTCCTCGCGGCCAGCGTCGCCGGCTGTAAAGATCATCCCCTTGGCGATTGCCACTCCCGAAAATCCTTTACCGCATTGCGAATATTTCCAGAGCAATTGTGGTCCGCCTTCGGGCCATTTCTTCAAGAGGCCTTTATCGGAGGATATGTTCTTCCGGCCGGCGCCGTGAAACTCGGGCCAGCCTGGACTGCTGCTGATGTTACTGGCGGACGACGATGGAACTTGGATGGAAGCCGCGACTATTAGCGCCAGAGTTGTAGCTATGATCCGTTTTGTTTTCATGATTTCTCCTTCCTGGCCAATAGTATTTTGTACACACTGTTCATGACATTGTAACAAGAATGTTCCTCTGATGAAACCAATTCGTTGCACGGCCTTTCCTTTTTGAAATTGGCTTTGATTGGGTTTGAATTGGCTTTGTTTTTGGCTTTATTGGGTTTGAATTGGGTTTGAATTGGCTTTGTTTGTCTGAATAAC
>VRUK01000059.1:0-13560 GCA_019456195.1 Planctomycetota bacterium
TCATTGAGACTCGGCCAGGTTTTTGCACGTGAAGTGCGCATCGCTGTTATCGTGGCTTTGAGCTGTGGATTTATAGGTGGTGTGGCGTGCGCAATCCTGCTTTACCTGAAGGCGCCGGAAAGCACAATAAAGTCTGTTCAGCTTGTGTGTGCTTTCGGGACAGCTATGTTCTCAGCAATAATGGTAGCGACAACGCTTGGTTTGTTTCTGCCGTTTTTATTCCGCCGAATCCATATAGATCCGGCGATAAGCTCTGGGCCATTAGTTACAACCGCTAACGATTCGATAAGTGTAGCAATCTATATGACTTTGACACTGCTGTTGGCAACGTGAGTACAGAGTGTGCTTTTTCATTGCAAGCCCTGTTTGTTTCAAGACGAGTTCCTGATTTTACCGCAAGCTGTTATCTGCGTGTTCGCCTGTTAACAACCCTTCTGCCCGGGCGGTTTTTATCCGGCAGTTCCCTAATTGCCAAGTGCGATACCGGTGGTTTTTTGGGAGCAGCCATTTTTGGTATTTTGGGTACTTTCTGACCTAACATCTGCAGCGCATTTCTGCATATCCCTCTCGTAGAATTATCTCGATGTTTCAGGCCCTGTCCCAATATCTCCAGAGCCACTTTTTTCATCCTGCCGCGCATTTTTCTCAGGCCATAGGCTGCAGCGTTTCTCGACGGTATGGGACAACTTCCAAACAAGGTATCTTTTAAGATTTCTAAACCATCCTCCTGCATCCAGGACAATTTATAAGCGGCTCGCCGTCTGTCCGATGCATCGGAAGAGTACAACTGCTCCCGAAGTTTTCTTAGAAGTTTTATTGACGCTTCATCTTTTTCCCTGCCTGAAACCTCTTTTTTCTCCAATTCCATAAAGCCACCCCTGTATTTAGATTACTTCCATGTAATGTCCCCAATTCTCTAACACGATATAACCGGCTTGTCAAATATTTATTTGAAAAGAATTGCAGTTTTTCTCCAAGTGGCACCATTGGCAGGTTGAGGCTGGAAAAGCCCGTAAAGAAAGGCATTTACCAGGAGAGGGCCAATCCGGCCTGTGATTTGTAATGAAAATCAATATTGTTCAAGCATCAAGCTTGACAAAGGGCTTAAAATTTTATAATATAGTCGTATAAGGGTTTGTCTTTACAACTCTTATGGTAAGAGGTTTTCTACCGGACTCTGGCCGTAACAATTAGTTTATAAGCTTTGGAGTTAAGGGTAATTATGCCCACAGAACAACCTATTGACAGCCAGGCAAGTTCTGAGCATGAGCCTGAATTGAACAAGTTTTTCAGGGCTGCTATCAAAACAAGGGCAAGTGACCTGCACCTTAAGGTGGGGCAGCCGCCGAAACTGCGCCTTTTCGGAGAGTTAAAAAATACTACCGGCGAAGTAATGACGGCACAAAGGATCGAGGAATTAGTTTACGGAATACTAAGCCCTGCCCAAAAAGAGTCTTTTCTGGAACATGGGACACTGGACTTTGCTCACGAAATCGAAGATGAACATCGTTTCCGAACAAATATATTTCGCCAGCGAGGAATGATCAGCCTTGCCGCCCGACGGGTCAACACCGTCATCCCTCCGTTTGAAGAATTGCACTTGCCGCCGACACTTGAACAGATATGTGAGACCAGGCAGGGGCTGGTTCTCGTAGTAGGCCCAACGGGCTGCGGCAAAACCACAACCATCGCTTCGATGATAGACCATATCAACTATACTCGCTCGTGTCATATAATTACAGTCGAAGATCCTATCGAGTATCTGTTTAAGGACGCCAAATCGATAGTCTCACAAAGGGAAATAGGACTTGACGTCAAAGACTTTAATGAGGCCTTGACGTACCTGATGCGTCAGGACCCCGATGTGGTTTTCATCGGCGAAATGCGGGATGCCAAAACCGTAAGCGCAGGAATGAGAGCATCAGAAACAGGGCATCTTGTTTTCGGAACGATGCACTCGGCAAATGCGTCCCAGTGCATTCATCGTCTTTTGGATCTATTCCCACAAAACGAACGAGACCTTATAAGACAGTCTTTAAGTATCGCAATTAAAGCAGTCGTCAGTCAGGTATTGGTGCCATGCCTGAAAGAAGGAGTTGGCAGGATACCCGCAGTTGAGATTCTAATTGCAAACGCGTCGGTTAGAAAACTGATTTCCGAAGACCGTGAAGCTGATTTACCCAGCGTTATACGAAGCTCTACAGAAGAAGGCATGCAGGACCTTACATATCACCTTTGCGAACTGGTGAACGAAGGTTCTATTGACCCGAAGGAAGCATATAAACACGCACCAAATAAAGATGAATTAAAAATGGCACTAAAAGGTATCAAGACCACAGCCAGTGGCATTTTGTAAGATTTAACGGAGCATCTTATGCCGGATTTATTACTAGCAGCTATCGGATACGGTGGCTATATTTCAATATTCAAGTTTATCATTTTCCTGATTATGTTTTTTGCATGGATACCGCTGCTGACCTGGGTTTTCCATGACGCCAAGGCAATCGAGACAAAAGAGGTTTTCTGGGCAACTATTATTCTGGGCGCAGGAGCTATTGGAGTAATAATCTGGCTTCTTACGCCTGTGTTTATCGTCGGGATGCTGCTCTATTTGATTGCTGTCGGCGGGTCATCTCTGGCTTATGTTAAGCACCGAAATTCTATAGTATTGGATTTCGACAAAGTGCTTACTGCTGACCACTTCAAAAGCCTGCTCGAAAGCAAAGATAAGAAAATTGCAAAACTAAAAACTTATACATTTATAACAGCAAACAAAAATGAAATCCCAATTCCTGAACCTCGAACACCGGACTTTTTCGGCTTTAAAATAACTTATGAAATTCTGAGCGACGCCCTTTGGCGAAGAGCGAGCAGTATAGCGTTTTCCCCCACACCTCAAGACTATAACATAGCATATTATGTTGACGGCTCTGTACTTAAACAGCCAAGCATAGGCAAGGAGCAAATGAAGTATTTCATTAGCTTCGTCAAGAACCTTGCAGACCTGGACGCTAAAGAAAAGCGAAAACCACAAAAAGGCACATTTAAGGTCGCTAAGAGTGAAAATTATACCGAGTGGGAAGTGACCACTGCCGGCTCAACCGCAGGGGAACAGGTCCGACTCAAAGAAATATCACATGAAGAGCTGCCAAGATTAAATGAAATCGGCTTAATGCCCGAGCAGCACGAACAGTTAGCCAGATTCAACAAGATTAAGCAGGGTGTATATATAATAAGCGGCTCTTCAAGAAGCGGCATAACAACAACACTCTATGCATTTCTACGGAATCATGATGCTTTCATCAACCATATCAGCACTCTTGAAAGGCAGGCATCTCATAAGCTTCCGAATATATCTCAAAACACTTTCAGTCTCAGTGACACAGGCACAACAACATTCGCCAAAAAGCTGCAAACGGTCATACGAACGGGGCCGGATGTTGTTGGTATTGGCGAATGCGAGGATGCCGAGACTGCTCAGGTCGCCTGTACTGCCGCCGCTGACGGGAAACTTGTTTATGTTACCATCAAAGCTGACGGTGTGATCCAGGCATATGCCAAATGGATGAAGTTCATCGGCGACAGGAATCTGGCTGCGGGGACCCTTCTCGGCATAAGTAATCAAAGGCTGGTCAGACTACTTTGCAGTGAATGCAAGCAGGCATATACACCGGACAAGGAACTTTTGAAAAAGTTTAATATCAACGCAGAAAAAACAAAAGTTCTTTACCGGGCAGGCAAAGTATTGTACGACAAACGCGGCAAAGCTACCACATGTGAAAAATGTCAGGGAACCGGTCATTTCGGCAGGGTTGGCATTTTCGAAATGATCACTCTGAACAACGAGTTAAGAAAGGCTCTGATACAGACGAGGTCACTGCCGGAAATCGGCACTCAATTCAGACGTGCAAAAATGCTCTATTTGCAGGAACAGGCACTAAGAAGAGTTATCAGTGGAACCGTAACAATAAATGAAATGATCCGGGTACTTTCGACAGGCAAGGCAAAAAAAACAAAATAATTGTTAGTGGACAGTGAATTATTGTCAAATCACGGAACGCTAAAAAGGAGATATTCTAATGGCCAGCTTATTAGTGGTGATAATAATATTGGGATGTGCCGCTTACCAGTATTTCAAAGGCACATTTATCAGGGCATTTGCAACAATAATAATCGCTATTTGCGCAGGCATAGCTGCGTTTGGCTTCTTCGAGGTTCTGGCAAATGTCTTCATCAGCCGGGGTGACGCCGGTAAATTCTTATTAATTGTGCCATGGGCGCAACCGCTCTGTTTTGCCTTACTCTTTATTATAGTCTTTGGAGCTTTGCAAACAGGTATGATTTTTCTAACGCACCATCAACCTGTTGATTTAGGATTTCTACCTGAACGTATCGGGCGTATTGTATGCGGAATTTTCCTGGGCCTTTTACTGTCGGGTTTTTTGCTTACGACACTTGGTATGGCACCATTGCCAAACAAGTACCCTTATCAGCGATTTGACGGCAAACGCAACAAAGTTCTGCTTAACACAGATGGCTTTTCGGCGGGTCTGTTCGGCATCATAAGTAAAGGCAGCTTGAGCGGCAAAAGAAGTTTCGCTACTATCCATCCCGACTTCCTCGACCAGATTCATCTGAACAGGCAGATTTCCGGCACCCCGGTTGTCACCAGTAAAACTCCGGCGATAAGCCTACCAAAACCGACAGAGCCCGCCGTCTGGCCGGCCCCCGAAAGCTTGAAGGAACAGATAGGCCAACTTGTTTCGGACTTGAACCGTCAAAGCAAACTTAAGGATGATTCAACCGGCAAGTCAATATCTATGCCCGGGCCCCTCAGCAACGATTATCAACCTACAATAGTTCGAGTAGGAATAAAAAGAATCGCGCTAAGTTCCAAGCCAAAGATAAACGGCGGCACATTTATGCTTTCTCAATTAAGACTCATCTGTAAACGGCAAGGATACGGCGATGAGCCATTAACCGGACAGGGAATAAACATTTACCCCATCGGACATTTGAAGGCAGCAGACCAGATACAGGTAAGCACTGAGATAGAATTAAACAGTAAAGATCACTTCAAAAATAACGCCAGGGAAAAGTGGATCGACTTTGTTTTTTGCATCCCAAGGGATTATGTGCCGATGCTGCTCGAATTTAAGCAAAACAGTATTGTCGAGATATCATCCAGAGCAATCGTTACCGCCGACAAAGCACCATCACCAGTACTTTTCACCTACACACCCAAAAGTAAATAAGAACAGCAAAAGTTCAATCGGCGTCTCTAACATGCGATTGGGATATGAATTATAGGGGTATAGGGCAAATTACGCCTTCTTGCGACCAAACCCACTTTGTGGACACTACGTATAGGGTTAGGCTGATGAAATTGAATTTGAGTAAGCACGGGTATTTCAGCTTAAGTGCTGTCCGGCACTACCACATATACCCTTAGCTGCAAACAACCAATTCTTCCAAATCCAGCTCCATCAGATGCTCAAGATAAGCGTTGAGATCTTCCTCTGAAAAATTGGCGAGAAATTCCGGCTTGGCACTTCTATTGATTTCACAAATGTAGTCTATCAACTCCCTTTTACTCATAAGCACTGTTCCTTCAAAAGTAGTAAAAAAAAATATCAACCTACGCAATATCGACAGCAAGCATAATTTTTCTTTAGCCAACCATATAAGCGCAGGAGTAACGACCCATAACCCAAGCCACTATATAGCTGAACCGTATTTGCTTCGACTACCATATATAGTCTAAGTAGTAAACCTATGTTGACCACGTATTTCATTGTCCAATAAAATCGCTTTAGCAGTTTACAAATCAAGACAAAAAAAATTTGCTAAATTTTTGTTTTTCTATTTTCTTCTTTGATTCGGACTCAACAGTGACTGAAAAAGTCTGTTTGTTATCGGCCACACGAGAAGTCTTGTAAGAAAACTGATGTGCATGGCTCAATATTTCGAAAGTAAACCACTTAGTAACTAAAGAATTAATTACGGTTCCTTTACAGTCGCGGCTCTGTTATGGAAACATGTATTTACTACTTCGTTACTTTGAATTGAACATTGTCCGTTGTTTAAGAACTCGTATTGCTGCCCTCAAGAGCCGGATCATTTTGTGAGAGCATCCATTTATTTAACTGCTCTCGCATCTTCCTTAAAACAGACCTGTTCTCAGGCTTATCGGCAATATTGTTAAGTTCGTAAGGGTCCGAGTGCAAATCATATAATTCTTCAGCCGGATGGTGCTCAATAACATCGAGCAGTTGGGCGGCTTCGGTATCGAATTTTGCCTTCTCGACCCAGGTGTCCCAAACCTGTTTATGGCTTTCCGGGATGCCGGGGACTTTTGTAAAATGCGTGGTCCATTTGTTTTCCGGGCGAAGGTTCAGAATATATTTATACCTGGAATCCCGAACACCTCGCTGAGGAAAGACATTCATATTGCCGTCACGTGTATGGCTGGCATAGATATACTTGCGGAAGGTTCTGGCTTTGCCAGGCAATACATCCAAAAAACTTTTCCCATCCAGGCCTTCCGGCTGCTGTCCGCCCGCGATATCGATAAAAGTTGGTGTAATATCGACAAAGGAAATCATCGCATCACAGACTGAACGAGGCTTGATTTTCCCCGGCCAGACAGCAATGAAGGGCACATGAATACCGGTATCATATACGGTCCATTTAGAATGCGGCCATTCAGAATCCTGATCTGTAGTGTAAATGAAGAGGGTATTATCATCAAAACCATATTTTTTCAACATGGCTCTTGTCTGTCCCACCCGCTTGTCCATCGTAGTAATGTCCTGGTAGTAATTGGCCATGGCTTTTCGGGTCAGTTCCGTGTCAACAATAAACGGAGGCAATTGCAGCTTTGCCGGATCATAAGTCTTATTCGGCTCCCAGGTGACATGCGGGCTGCTGTCACAAAGAAGCTGGGATCGAGCTTCAACATAGCAGGATAAATTTTATAGCCGCCGCCGGCAGCATCCTGATCCGGATAAGCCTGACCAGTTGAAACTGTGAACACAACTCGTTCAGATTTATCGGCACGGGGCGCCGTTTTAAAGCCGCCGTTTCATTCCTCCCCTTGCTGTCGCCTCCACACGTACCTGATATCTGGCATTCGGTTTGAGATTAGTCAATTTGAACTGACGAGTATAATCACGTTTTGGATCTACGTTGTTCCAATTAGTAGTCTTCCAGTCAGAAGCGCCTTCCACCTTATATTGAAGTCTGACTTTCCCGGTTGCACCGGGCACAGCCCCTTCAATTGTCTGGATTGTTGAATCTTCAGGAAACTTCACGACTGGTGCCGAATCCGGCCTGCCCTTGGGCTTCTTAACAAGCTCGCCGGTTTCCGAATCACTATAAAGAACCTCCGGCATAGGTGCTTCCAATCCCACACGTTCCGGAAGACGCGTCAGACGCGTCCATACTATAGCTTGTCGGTCAGTCACTTCACCAATTTAAATTCCTGTGGCTTGATAAGGTCCTCCCGAGGAAACATCACCACAACCATACGCCGCTAAAAGAAGAACTATAAATACTAATTTAACAATGGGCTTCATAATCATTCAAATATCCCTTCTAATTAAAACCTTTAGAACGCAACTCTTTGTATATTTCATAGTATTAAGTTCTGAAAACAATTATCCTTATCAACCGGTAACCGTCAAGAGATTACTCTTGTCGAGGATAAATTGTAAGATTGACAACAAGCCTGAATATTATTACCTTTTAATCTCAATAAATATTACCGGCAGGCCAAAAGGAGATAAAGATGACACTCAAACACGTATGCATATCTGTTACATTTTCACTTGTTTTTTTCTTAACTTTAGGTTGCAGTCCGGAGAGTGCAAATCACAACCCACAACCAAAGCCCCGCAGCGTTGAGCTGATGCGGGACACATGGGGCGTTCCGCATATCTTCTCCGATACGGACGCAGGGGCTATGTACGGTCTGGGTTATGCTTCAGCAGAGGACCGGGCCTTCCAGATGTACTACAACCTTCGCATAATACAGGGCCGCCTGGCCGAGCTTGTAGGTGATGTAAAAATCGGCGTCACTGAACGACGCCCTCAAGGCAAAAATTCAGCTCTTCGTAGTGATATAAAAATGCGCACTATCGGATATTACCGCGCCGCTCAAAAAGTCGCCGCTAACCTCGACAGCGAAATCCTGTCCCTGCTCCAGGCATACAGTGACGGCGTCAATGACTACATTAAAAATCATCCCAATGAGCAGCTCTATCTCTTCGAGAAGCTCAATCTGGAGCCAGAACCCTGGACACCAGCTGCCTGCATTGCATCCTGGTGGCGTCTGGGTCTGTTTTTCTCCGGCGACGGCCTGCGTGAAGCAGCTCTCTATTATGATATTAAGGAAGGAAAGAGAAGGGTTCGAATCTTTGAGCCGTCAGACGCCGCAGGTGCATTACGCGGCCGGCCTATTAGAGACGATGCCTCTGTAATCCAACGGGAAGATGTCATAGACGAGTGGGTCCGGAAAGTTATGGACTTTGCGCTAAAGCATAATTTAAACCGAAAGGTCGATTCATCACCCCCACGGCGACGGCCGCCATCTCCGCGTTTCAGCCATGCCTGGGTTGTAGGTAAAAGTAAAACCACCAACGGTTCATCCGTACTGGTCAGTGATCCACAGACCCCTGTTCGTAATCCTTCGCTGCTTTACGAATTCCATGTAAAAGGTAAGACATTCAATGCCCGAGGGGTCGGAGTTGCAGGCAGTCCCATTATTCTGATTGGCTTTACAGAAAATGTTGCCTGGGGCTTGACTGCGCTCGGCGCCGACCAGTCTGATTTATTCGTGCTCAAAACCGACCCCAACCATCCAAACCAGTATCTTTTCGACGGCCAATGGCGCAACATGGAGGTTCACCGCGAAACAATCAAAGTCAAAGACGACCGCGAGCGAACCATCACATTCAGGCAAACTCATCTTGGACCGGTAGTGACATCTGTAGCTACGGGCGTTCGTCGCGGGGATGAAGTTGCACTAAAGAGGATACCAATATGCGATATAAATAATGATACTTTCCAGGGCACATTAGATATGATGCGATCCAAAGATGTTTATGAATTCCAGCAGGCCCTCGGCGGCTGGCGTTTTCCAAGTGGAAATTGTGTGTTCGGTGACAATAAGGGCAATACCGGTTATAAAACAGTCCTGGCATTACCCATCCGCTCTGCAAAGGCGCTGCTGGATGGAAGGTCGGCCCACGAGGGATGGAAATCTGAAAATGATTGGCAGGGAATCCTACCCCATGAGCTGCTGCCCCAGGTCATCAATCCCAAACAGGGCTGGATTGTTACAGCTAATCATAGGCCAATCGCATCCTTCTATCCTATATCTATGGGCATTTCGACCGGCAGTCTCGGCGACACCGACCGCTCCTGGAGACTCAAGGAACGTATGCAAAAAAATGATATCTTCACCCCGGAAGATGTTCTTGATATACACTATGACACAGTCGCCCCCATCAAACGCGACCTTGTTCGCCTTGGCTATCACTTGCGTGATGTGCAGAAGTTTGCGCTGGAAGAAGAAACACTCATGGTTCTGGAATACCTCGAACAATGGCGAGCCGCCGGATTCAAATCCGAAATGGCAGTCAAGGGAACGGAAATCATGAACCTTATGCCAATGGCATTCAGGCAGAACTTCGTAGCAGCTACGATTTACGGTGGAGGTATTTCAGGCCTCTGCAATATGCTCCAGACCATCAACACCCGTATTGAAAAAGATTCCAATGCCACGCTGAAAGCTCCTGAAGCCGAGTACGTCAATCTTATTCTAAGAGCAGCCTGGCGATACGGCAAATCCAACTATGGCGACGATCCAACAAAATGGCACGAGGCAGGCAAGGCCAAACTTCTCGAAACGAAACTCCCGTACTTTTCAACATTGGATGGCTTTGGATCGCTCGACCAGGAGAAAGACCTGACATTCCCCGCTCTAAGCTGCATCGAGGGCGGAACTATTCTTTCTCAACGAGCGCAATCCTATACACAATATGTAACTTTGAATGATGCTGATGAATCTATGGCACTGCTGCCTGTCGGGCAGTCTGAACAGCCTGATAGCCCATATAGATTAAGCGGTTATGACCTTTGGAGCCAGGGAAAACTGCGCCCGGCCCCACTGTCACGGAAGAAAGTTGAAAAGCTCGTTAAATCACGAAAAAATCTATAACTCAGTTGAAGCGATATCAACGAACTCGCATACTTTCGCTACCAATTGCCGCTGGCAACCTTCTGCTGAAACTGCCCCTGCCCGCCGATGCAAAGCACCCGGCCATCGACCAGACTCAAAATCACACGGCCATTGCGATCCACAGCCATACCCCATGGCACCGGTGCAGACGGGAGCGTTTGACTCCAGAGTGGTTCGCCGTTACTAAGATTGATCGCAGTAACTTTCGATTTGTCAGCTACCACAACGGCGTTTGTTGTCAGGGCAACAGCAATGCTCTCTGAGCAAACATACTGCCATAGAGGTTTTTCGGAAACCTTGAATTCTCCCCAGGCCTGTGTTATATGTTTCGGGATTGTTTCATCCGTAACACACCGGCTCAATATGTCCTTGTCGAGCGGCTCGTAACAAAGCAGCTTGCTGTTGTCTATCCAGACTATATCTCGCCGACCGGTTGAAGCATGCAGCAGTTTCTTCGTCACCGTGTGGTCGTACACCGGGATATCCGGGCGCGTGTAGAACGGGCTCCCGCAGGCAATAACTCTATCGCCTACAAGGAAAAGCTCCCAACCACGCGGAGTGGTTGACTCTGTATTGGCCAGAGGGGCAGCATCATTGAGACACCGTCCATTTTGGATATCATAGACCGCAGGTGAAACAGCATTTCCACCGGCAAGATAGAGCTTGTTCTCGTTGAGCAACAGGTGCCCTTGCACACTAACGCCGCTGTTTGCGTCCGCATCCAAATGTCCGGATGTGTCGTTGCACCATCGAACGTTTCCGGTAGTCGGATCAAGAGCATATACGTAGGTCCCATCGTAGTTCACCAGCCCAGCAGCGATATATGCGGTCCCATCTTCCACAAGAACACCGCTCGCCGCCGGCCAGGTTGACATCAGTTTGCCGTAAACAGGGATATTGCGTTCGGCTGGAGCCGCCCGGAAACGCCAAAGCAGCCGGCCGGTACGTGCCTCAAAGCAGTACACCCAGCCGTCACCCGAACCGACCAGCACCCGGCCCTTCCAGATAGTCGGGGCAATGCGAATCTCTCCACCGGTGAAGGCCTTCCATTGCTCACGCCCTGTGTCACTGTCCAGAGCCCGGACAACTCCGTCCGACCCGGCCAACAGAACCAGACCACCAGCCGTCACAGGAGCTGTAAGACGAACACTCCTCTGAGCAGACGACTTTGTCAGCCAAAGCTGGCTACTGGTCTCAGGGACAACCGCCCTGCTCGTCGCGGTTCGCTGGTTGTTTGACCTGAATGTGGGCCAGTCGGCATCAGATATATTTAGTGTCTGAACCGGTTTAATTCCGCCGCGTCCTTTCTCGAGCCGGCTCGACCATGAGCTTTCTGGAGTGAAATCGAAGTCGCCTGCCGAGCCAAGGCAGGTAAAGCCATTCAGAGTAAGCTGGCAGTCACAGGCAAAAGGCCACCAGTAAAGAAGACCATTAGCTACCGTCACTCCATCGTGACAGGGAGGACGCATAGGTGATAGCCATAGTGGACGATCACTGGCCAGATCGAAACGAACCGTGCCTCCCATAGCCCTGAATAAGAGACTGTCTGAAGTAGCCGTTGGGCGGGTACACGCCCGCCGACCCGTAGGAAGCTCCGCAAGGACCTCTCCTGTCAGTGGATTAAACTTTTTGCTGAAGTTGTTACCCCACGGACCACTGATTGCATACAAGGCATCGGGATAAATGACTAATTGAAAGTTGTCGTATGGGTGCTGCCATAGTATCCGGCCGTCTTTAGTGGAAACAGCCAGCAGTTTTCCCAACTGTGGACCGGCAAAATACAGAACGCTGTCACTACATTTCAAATAAACAGTTGTCCGCCAGTTCGTTTGCCAGCTCTGACGGGGAAGATACTCACCGAGCGTCTCGAATAACTCAGGCGCGTTGTCCTTTGTCTTGCGCCATAGAACCCGTCCCGTTTTTGAGTTAAGGCAAGTCAAATAGCTCCCAAACTGAAAGGCGAAAATACGCCCGTTCTTCATACAGACAGCACGGCCGTCCATTGGCTCATCTTCGCGGTAGTGCCATAGCACTTTCCTTGTCTCAGGGTCGATAGCCAGGAGGTTACGACCAAATCCCCAGGGCTGTTCGGACTGGTTATAGCCCTTTGATATACCCGTCCAGGGCCAGCCGTGGGCCTCACGCTTCCACCGCATCGTTTCATCCTTATGCTCGGCTCCTCCCAGAAGAGCATAAAGGACGCCATCTTCCAGCGCCATCCATTTCCAAAACGTACCTCCCGCCATGTCCACCGGCGGAATGATCTCGCCTTTTGTCTCGCCCGTAACGGTATCGATAAGTTTACAGGATTTGTCGTCACCTAAGAAAAGCGTTTCCGGCGTAGCAATCATCGTATTTCGGTGAACCATTAGACCTTCAGGCAGGGATCTTTTCCAGAGCATCGTGCCGTTGAATCCGTTGAACGCAGCCAGCGTGTTCAGAAAAGCTTCTTCACGCTCGTGCCAGGCAACATGACCGAATGCTTTGAACAGACGTCCGCCGGCAGTGACGGCTAATTGTGGCGCAGGACCATAACGAGGGTCAGCGAGAAACTGTGTCATATATGGCGCGAGGATAAGGCGATCCTGCGAAAGCGGATTGTTGTCCGGGCCATGATAAGGATGGCTCCAGTCATCCACTCCTTCAGGAAACGGTTTGCTTAGAACTTTCCGTCCTATTAATGCTTTTCCTTCTGGCCGAAGTACCCGCAGCACCTCTTCCCGGGGAACACCCCTTGCCCTGCCAACTGCTACAACGGCATCGGCAATATTGTCGGCCAGAAGTAATTTCTTCAGCGACCCTTTGCCCACAAAGATACGTGTACCATAGAAGCCTGCATCATTGGCTGTCTCTCGCACTTTTTCCACATTTTTCGCCAGTGGTAACTGCATATATACCAGCAGTTCGCTTTCACGCACCAGCTCCAGCGCAAGCTCACAGGCCGGATCACCAAGCAACACACAGATTCCTCGCTCAACTCCAATGCGCTTGAGAATCGGGTTTTGCTGATTAGCCGCAAAAGTCAGGGAATTAACGACCACCAGGCTGATAATTGCTGTTAAGAGGCATCGCTTCATTTCTTTTCCTCCTAAAAAAAGATATTAGCCGGAATTTTCTTCAAAGCATAGATTCGCGATAACCACGAACCTTCCAGAACACTAAGTTACCAAATTCTTTGCAAAACTACAACCGTTTCTGTACCTTATTTTGTGGAACGAGAAATAACCTCAGAAGCGGTTTTGGGTCATAATCTGTAAACATCCGTCCGGCGATCAACAATATGCCCGCTCTTGTCCGCCAGTGCTTCGGAAAGGTCG
>VRUK01000059.1:13570-34136 GCA_019456195.1 Planctomycetota bacterium
CTTCCGATCTGTGTATGTCTGAGTTTTGTCTTTATTATTGCATACAACAGCTCCGTTCGGGCCTGTAATAAGCGACTGCCCCGGATGAGTAAAAATTATAAAAATCCCGTTTTCATAAGATCGCGTTCTCATCATGCAGAGATTCAAATCCCCGTGCATTCCGTAAGTCGGATTGAAAATCACCCTTGCTCCCTTAAGGGTAAGCGTTCGTGCCGTTTCCGGCCAGCGACGGTCCGCACAGATCATTACCCCGAACAAGCCGAAATCAGATTCATACACGTTAAGGTGCTTACCCGGCATATACTTGTAATCATGTGTCTGGATATGGAGCTTATCATACATTCCCACCAACCCGCCTGCGCGATTGTATATCAAGGCGGTGTTAAACACTCCATTAGCAACCTTACGCGTACAACCATAAAAAAACCAGGCCTTGTTTCGTTTTGCCCAGTCCGAGACTACATGCGTGTACCTCGAAGTTTGAGGATTAATTGCATACTTGACCATATCGCCTTTTGTTACAGATTTCTCTGTCGATATATACCCATCTAAAAAACCCTCCGGGGTGACCACAACATCCACATTGTGATTATTTTCGATATCCTTAAGTATATTCATCAGGCTCGTATGGTTCGCCCTTAAATTGCCTTTTTCCGGATAAACCTTTACCTGTGCTATGCGGATTTTTGACGTCAGTTTCTTCTTCCGGGCTTTGGCATCCGAGTTTTCTTTGTTAGTCCCAGCCCATACCTTCGAGACACCGATGCCGGCAACACCAGCGGCCATAATAAATTCTCTTCTGGTTTGTCTTAACATGACTGTTCGCCTTCCTCTGAATCCATACTCTCTTTGGATGTGTTTATCTTCAATATTATGCACATTGCTACTTATCATATCCTAATCAGCCGTCCAATCCAAAACTATTTTAAGGCTCTTTTATATCCGACGAGGCTGAATCTTATAGGAATCATCACAGTTATTTTGCTGTTTGCAGTAACAAGTAATTTCAAGTACTATAGTACTTGCTTCGTCCGGGAAGATTGTTATGGGCGACAGATATCTGGCAAGTATTGACGGTAAGAGGAACAACTCATGAAACATCACACGAAATTGACAAGCTTAACCACGACATTACTAATCTGGGCCGTGCTGGTTCTGGCCTGCCCGCTCCGAGCCGATGAGCCCTTCGATTACTTTCACAACTCATGGACGGTCATTGGGCTTAAAGATTATGCACACGCCACACGCATCACCCCGGACAATCAGCTCGTGATTCATGACAGCAACAAAAATACTTCAAGAGTTTCAATACGGTTCGGGCAACAGTTGACACCTTTAACCCGCCAACATACAAAGAAGCTAATGAACGGATGGCTGCCAATTGTTTTAATCACAGCCGAAGATGGCCAGGTAACGTACGAGTTTACTCTTTGGGCGACACCGCTGCCCTCGGTTAAAAATTGGAAAAAGGCATTCGACTGGCCAATCGAGAGTGAAAATTTCCTGAACTGGGTTTTAGTCAAGGTCACCAATACAGGCCAAACAATTGCCAAGGCAAAGTTAAAAGTCGAACAAAACAAACCTCCCCTTTCCAGAGAACATACTTTCGCATGGTCTTTGGCTGCCGGTGAAAGTGCCGAGAAAGTGATATCGATACCATTTTCTCCTCTAAAAGAAAAATCAGATTTTACCAGAAAAGATGCCAGGCTTTGGCTGGGCCGTACGGTTCAACACTGGCAAAGCATCATGGCAAAAGCCGCACAAATCAGGGTTCCCTGCGAGAAAGCAACAGAGGCTCTTCTGGCTTCGCACATGTATCAGCTAATCTCCAACGACCATGGCGAAGTACATCCGGGGGAAGGATTTTATGATGAATTCTACATCCGCGATGGTGCATACCAGGTAATGGAATTTGAAGAAGCCGGCCTGAAAGATGCTGCGCAAAAAGCTATGGAAAGCTTCCTGACTCATCAAAAACCCGATGGACGTTTCGAATCACAGAAAAACCAGTTCGACGCTAACGGCCAGGCATGTTGGGCACTTTGGCAGTTCTATAAAATCACCGGCGACCGGCAATGGCTAACAAAAGTATATCCTCAGATGCGGCGAGCAGTGGATTGGACTCTGATAACCAAACTTCAAGTACCTCCTGATTCGCCATTCCACGGAGTGCTGCCTAACGCCCCTGCTGACGGCGAGTATTTATGGAATGGAAAATATCATATTGTCGGCTATGACTTTTGGAACCTGCGGGCTTTATTATGTACCGCCGATGCGGCACGGATTTTGGGCAGGACAAACGAGGCCGAAAAACTACTTCAGGAAGCTGATGTGTATCGCAATGCCATCAATAAAGTCTCGAAAGAAACCGGACTCGATTATTTCCCTCCCAGTTGGGAAAAAGTAGGCACCCACTGGGGAAACACTGAAACACTATGGCCCACCGAGCTTTTCGAACCGCACGACCCGCGAGTAACAGCTTTAATCAGGCAAGTGCGGCAAAACCACGGCGGAGGCTTCATCGAAGGTACCATCCAGTGGCTTGGCCATCCGGATGCCATACACCCCTATATGTCTTCTTACACTACAATAGCTTCTCTCATAAAAGGAGAACACGAACAGGTTGTCGAAGACTTCTATTGGTATCTTCTTCACTCAACCTCGACGCATGCTTTCCCGGAAGGCATTTATTACAAAAAACGCATCGCGTGGAATGACACCATCCCTCACACCTTGGGAGCTTCCAATTATGCAATTTTGCTTCGGCACATGCTCATCCATGAACGCGGCGACGAGCTGCATCTATTAAAGGCCATACCCGACTGGTGGCTGGCCGAAGGCAAAGAAATTCGCATCAAGCAAGCACCTACTCACTTTGGACCGATGAATCTAATAGTGACCGGAAAAAAGAAAGGCGTAAAGGTGAAATTTGACCCGCCTCGACGACAGCCGCCAAAGCGAATTTTTATTCATCTGCCAGAATCGCGCAAACTGATTAAACCCCTAAAAGGTGTTGAAGTCATCCACAGACCAGATCAGAAAACACGCTGGGACTTCCCCAAGGTAGTGAAGCTGTATTCGCAGCAGCGGAATACTGAGCAGGTAATGTTAAAATTTGACCTGAAGCTGGACCCGGATATATACACAAAGTCACACTATAAAAAACCTCCGCAATTTGCTATCTGGCTGGAACAAGCAAATAAAGGAACAATACGCACCGTCTGGGTGACATCCAAAACAGGTAGCGGCAGTTGGGGAAGCAACGTTGTTCGCACCGTATCTCTGCCGTATTGGATAAGCCGTTGGAATAAGGAAACTCAGGGCCGGACTTATCCAACTTTGGAAAATCCGGTAATAAATGCTGTAACCGGGGCAACCCCCAAAATAGATTTTACAGCAGAAGCTACGGTTCCCGCAAAAAGCCTCTGGAACTACTTTATCGAAGTTAACGTATCGGGTGACTATAACGATGCTTTTCCGGTCACACGAAAAGATGGAAAACAAGACCGGCAGGGAAACGGACAGCCTTCCATTATTTACAAAGGTGAAATCACATCATCGCCCGGCCAGCGAAGCAATCCTAAATTGATAGGCAGAACAGAGCAATTTCAAAATGTCAAAAATATCATTACCGACCTGAAAGGGATTACCACAGCTAAAGATTTATTTTCCACAATCGAAGTGTCCTGTCAATTGCCATAACAGGAAAAAAAGGGCTTTTTATTGAGTGTTTTTCTTGCTGCTGAAGAAGCTGCTGTACCCCCCGATTTCTGCATCCTTACCAGTATCATCGGCCAGAAGTGTATTATAATTTTTTATGACTTTCTTATAGGCATTGGCATGTTCTTCAATTATCTCAGGCAGATAACGCTTAAACCAAGGGACCTCGAAGACATAGAGATTAATACTTTCCGCCACCGGCAGTTTTTCGATGTATTTGTCAATATTAGCGGATTCATCCAGGCCGGCAATTCGGGTCGGCCTGCCGTGTCCGTAAACATCCATTGTCGTAAAAAGCGGATGCAGATGCAGGGGCTTATTACAACCGGGATTACAGACAGAACCTTCCTCGCGGACCGCTTCGCTGAACCTCGACAGTGATAAACCTCCCAACTCCTGAGCAACATACCTGAAATGCGGATAGTACCACCCGCCCTTAGTAGTGTTCGTACCCTTTGGCGGGCGAATCGGTTTGATTCCCGCACTATCATCGAGAAGGTCGCAAAAGTAATTCATTGCCCTGTCGATTTCCTCCATCTGCTTCGGATACAGTTCCAATTGCACCAGTCCGAAAGCGGAACTTAACTGGTGTATTCGATGCTTGTACCCGCCACTGGGTAATCCGGCAAAAGGTTTAAGCTCTTTCAGTGTAATCTCATCATGACGTATGTAATGGCCAAACAAAATGGCACGTTCATAGATCGCCTGCTCATCAGTAAATAATATACCCCCTTCACCGATAGCCAGGGACTTGCCGGTCATCAGGGAAAAAGCTGAGGCGTCACCAAAGGTACCAACTTCTTTGCCCTTATATAAAGCGCCATGAGCATGTGAACAGTCTTCGAGAATTTTGAGGTCGTGTTTTGCGGCTATCTTAATAATGGCATCCATATCGGCCGGCATACCTGCATAATGCACTACTATAATAGCTTTCGTTCGCGGAGTGATTCGGCGTTCGATATCTTTGGGGGCAATGCAGATGGTGTCAGGGTCAACATCGGCAAAAACAGGCGTAGCGCCGAGATTGTAGGTCGGGGTAACAGTGGCCCAGTAAGTAAGGCTCGGCACGATGACCTCGTCACCGACACCGATACCCATGCCATACAAAGCTCCCAGTATTGCAGCTGTTCCGTTATGATATGCCAGGCCGTACTCTCGACCAAGCAACTGGGCATACTTTTTCTCAAATTCCTTCGTTAAATCAAAGCCGGACATCCCGCCGGCCCGCAGCACTTCCAGGACCGCCTGCTCATGCCGCTCGGTGACAACAGGCCATTTGAACATGTCATCCCGCTCAGATTTCACCGCCCTTTCTCCGCCAAACAGTGCCAATTCGTTTTTTATTTGTCCCTCATGGGCCATATCAGCCTGTTCTCCTTTATTGACTTGCCAGCTCAAGCGCTCTGGTCGTGATGTAGTACTTCGCTATCATATTGGAAACTTCCCAGTCCGGCAGTTTCCCCTGCGCCAGGTATTGCAGATACTTTTCTGTAACGATTCTAAAATGTGCCTCGTGCCCGTCTCGATGCTCATCAGGTACTATCACCTGCCAGGAGTTTGCCATTCGCCTCAGTGCCAAACCCGGGTATTTACTTTGCAGCCCCGCCACAGCCCTTTTTAGAGAAGCCGCCAATAGCACGCCGCTTGTCCCCGGAGCCGGTTCCACGTAAAGCTCAGGCCGATAGTTCTGTTCTTTACCCTGACGGATGATGACGTTGGCTTTACTGCCCCTGAACAACGAATGATGCGTGCCGCCCCCGCCTTCTGGGGCCTGGAAATCCCAGGTAACAGCAAGCTTCATATATATGTCTTTCATTTCAAAGACCATTTCTCCGTTTGAATAATATGGTAAAACGCCTTCGTTATTTAATTGCCCCCTGAGATATTCAGGAAAATCGGGTGCTCTTGTCACCTTTTCGTATTGCTCTCGTGTCAGCATTGTCGGCCAACGTCTGGCCCGCTTCACCGCAATATCTTTTAGGTAATCGATAGGCTCTTCGTCAAAACACGTCCACATCATCAAATCTATCAGGTGAGTCGTAACATCCACCAGCCCTTCCCCCTGCTGTGAACTGTCAAAGTACCACGTTGGTCGCTTAATAGGTATGCCGGAAACGTATTTGAAAAAATGGTGGACGCTTTCCTTAACGACAGCCGGTTCATCAACTGAGCCTTTTTTTAGTTCACCGAATACGCTTTTATTGAGCACAAACATTTTCTGCAAAATGCAAAGCACATTAAAACGCTCGGTCATAATATCATACAGCAGCACACCCTTTTGCTCTGCCGTCTCAAAGGCTTGCTCCATGAGTCTGAAACCGGCCGCGTCAATGCACATCGGCTTGTCTGAAAAAACATTCAAACCGGCATCGACAGCGGACTTGATGTACATGGTTTTTTTCTGATTGTTGCCGGACATTACAACGACATTGCCGGGCTTCTCAGTGAGCATCTTTTCGAGGTAATCGTCTCCGGCATAAACTTTTTCCTCCCAGCTTGTGGGCTCTTCCGAACGGTCGTTAAAACTCTCAATCCGCTTTAGATATTCCTGCACCTCGGCCCCGACCGGAGCATAAACGTATGCCGCCCGAGCAACCTGGTCGTACATACTTTTTTGGACAAGGGCCGCATGATAATGGCCGGGATTGAGGACCATCAGCTTAACTTTGCCGCCGGCAGCAGTATCTTCCGTTTTCCCCTCTTGCTGCACGGCACAGGAAAAAAACGCCGTCAATAGGCAAATAGATATTACAGATAAAACGATATTTCTTACCATAACTAAACTCCTTTTATATTGGGCAGCAAAAAAGCTAACCAATTATCAAATACACCGCACCAATCAACAAACCCACACCAGCCCATGCAACGATAAATCCAGAAATACCAATCATCGTGGGTCTGGGTATTTCAAAGTCAGGGTGGTCTATGAGAACATTTCGCCGAGCCGGTTCCACACCCGCCGGGAGTGTAAACGCCGTTGTCTCCGGTTCATCCGGACCAATAGGCGTCCGTAAACACGCATAAAATCTGTCTAAGTTTTCCGACGGTACCCTCTTTGTAAACAAACTGACAACAATCATAACAACAAAACCAGCGAACAAATAAATAATCATCTGCCAGGGAACAGAGAGTTTGCCATCCCATATCATAAAGGCCGGCAGCTTATCAGCAAAATGTGCATTGAAATCCCAGGTGATGCCCAGGGGTTTTGCGCTGGTGAAAATAAATGCGACCAAACTGGTCAGGGTTGCGGCCCAGGTGCCGGCTGCAGTAGCACGGCGCCAGTAAAGCCCGACCCAAAACGCAATTCCCATTAGAGCTGATATCATCCAGTAGAATTCCAGGCCCTTTACGACGCTCTCCAGATTGAAAGCAACAAAGATACCCAAAACCACAACCAGCGCAGATGCGATACGGCCGACAAGAGTGTAGTGTTTATCAGCTTTGCCAATCACAAAGAATTTCTTGTAAATGTTTTCGGTAAACAACGCCGAAGCAACCACCATCAGCGAATCACAGGTACTCATAACAGATGCCAGCATGCCCGCAATGAATAATCCAATCAATCCGGGGGCAATATCCGGCAGCAGGTCACGCGCCATTGTACCATAAGCCAAATCCGCGTCTGCAAGCTGGGCATACATGACCACCGCGCACAAGCCCGTCAGCATCCAGGCAATGGTACATATACGCTTGCCGAATATCCCGACGGTAACACCAATTCTTCCCTCCATTTCCGTTTTGCCAGCCGCACAGTTTGCCATGGTCTCAGGCATTGTCACCCAGCCGACAAGGGCATTAAAAGCAATGATGATTATATAAAAGAGAGTAATCTCGCCCGGAGAAACAAGAGAAAGCATACCCGGCTCGGAAATTGACTCTCGCAGACCACTCATACCCCCGACTTTAACCAATGCGAAAGGAAGTATGATAAAAGACAGAACAACTGTTAAAAGTCCCTGGACAAGGTTGGTCGCGATAGCTGCGCTGAGTCCGCCTGCAACACCATAAACGACAAACATGATCGTCATCGCTATGATTGCAAGTTTGGAACTTATCGCACCACCGGAAACGGCCTCTACCATCGCCCCGGAACCTTTTAACATAACTCCAATGGCAACCAGAAGCGGTAATATTCCCATCACGGCATAAAGGCCGCTAACACTGCGTCCATAGCGAATCTCAAAATAATCTCCCGTTGTCAAGGCACGCATTCGGCGGAAAAAAGGAGCAATTAACCAGAAAAACGGCGTCACAAAAAGCCACAGCCACTGGTACCAGATACCAGAGACGCCCGAACTATACGTCTTGGAAGCAACGCTCACCGCCTGGTCGGAATGTGTCCCCGAGCCGAACATAAAGAATGCCATCATTACTTTTCCGAACTTTCGGTCACCCATAAAGAAACTTGCGGTACTGCGGACCTTTTTAACCGCCCAAAGACCGACGAAAGTGATACCTACCAGGTAAGCAATAATAACCACCCAGTCAAAAGCTTCAATCCCTAACATATATACACCTCATGTTCTTTGCTTTATCAACTCCTGTTCAACCAATAATAATTTTCACTTGTCTATATCATTTCCGAAGAGCCAACAAAGCATCCGGCATAAGGATGACAAAGTTGCCCGACCCTGTGGGACATCATATTACGATGGTCATTATAATGTTAGTCTGGAGTTGCGGTAGTGAAAAAATCGACAAAAAAGAATCTCTGATTCTTATACATACTTTCAAAGCTTGCTTACTCACCCATAATATGATATAATATCGACAATAGTTTATTTGCTTAATTATAAAAGAATAAACTGTAACTTCAGTTTTTGCCAACATTAGAAAGGAGCAATGAAATGGTGATGACAAAATTCCGTCGTTTCTTTTGTTTTTCAATATGCCTGTTTACCCTCACGGTTTTCGCTGATGGTTTTACCGCCTCGGTATATGCTCAGGAAATCTTTCAGGCGGGAGTTGCATCAACCGTCATCACACCGAAGCAGCCGATGTGGATGTCCGGGTACGCGGCAAGAACAAAACCATCAGAGGGAAAGATCCACGACCTGCGTGCAAAAGCCCTGGCGCTGGAAGATAGCCATGGTACACGTTTTGTAATTGTCACTGTCGATTTGCTGGGTATTCCCCGTCCCTCACGCAACTGGCTGGAAAAGAAAGTCAACCGTCGCTACAAACTCCCCCCCGAGTCTCTCCTGCTCAACGCCTCCCACACTCATTGCGGCCCGGTCCTCGAAGAAGCGAAGGATTCTATTTATGGAAATACCTTTTACGGTCTCTCGCCGGAGCAGCTTCAACAAAGCCGCCAATACGTAAAAACCTTACAGCGAAAATTGCTGCGATTAATCGGCCGGGCAATAGACAATCTCGCCCCCGCACGTCTGTCATATACCCACGCCCGCGCCGGCTTTGCTATGAACAGGCGATTACCAACCGAACAGGGTTATCGAAACCATCCATATCCCGATGGCCCTGTTGACCACGATGTCCCCGTTCTTCGCGTTGATAGTCCGGACGGCAAATTACAGGCAGTGGTATTCGGATACGCCTGCCATAGTACTACGCTTAGCTTCACTCAATTCTGTGGTGACTACGCCGGTTTCGCTCAATTATATCTGGAGGAGGCACACCCCGAAGTAACTGCCATGTTCATCGCAGGCTGCGGCGGCGACCAAAACCCATACCCTCGTCGCACTCTGCTCCTGGCACAGCAGCACGGTCGAGCTTTAGCCAATGGGGTCGAGACAGCGCTGCTCTCACAAGCGTCACCTGTCCGCGGACCGATTCAGTCAGCCCTGGAAACTGTCACTCTCGATTTCGCCCAACCGCCCAGCCGTGAGCAACTTGCCCAGCAAGGGCAGTCCACTAATAAGTATGAACGCTGGCACGCCGGAGTTTTGTTAAAGGAGCTGGAACAAAACGGCAAGATTCGCTCAACGTATCCATATCTCGTGCAGGTCGTTCAATTCGGCGGCGACTTGACGATGATAGCGCTGGCCGGCGAAGTGGTGGTTGACTATTCGCTTCGTTTCAAAGCGGAACTGCCCGGCTCGAATGTCTGGGTGGCCGGCTACTCGAACGATGTTTTCGGATACCTGCCTTCGCTCCGCGTTTTGAAAGAAGGAGGCTACGAAGGCGGCGGTGCTATGCTATATACCGACCTCCCAGGGCCTTTCGCGCCATCGGTCGAAAAGCTGGTCGTAGATAAAGTACACAACTTAGTGGAAAGAGTACGAACGCCGAAGAGCAACTGATACTGGAATGATTTGAGCTGCGTGTCGCTGACTATAGATTAGACAGCAAGCTTTAAGTTTGTGATATCTCTTCGATCATCCCATCCGGAACGCTTGCCGCATGAACATGCGGAAACCCGCTTTGATCCGAATTAAATATCACCCATTTCAGGTCCGGCGTCAGATAAGCATGAGGATGCGTATTCTGGGCGCTGCCTCTCGATGCTTTCGATTCACAAACCACGGCCGTCCTGCCGCTCTCGATTGAGCCAATCACCAATTTAGCAGTCCCCCGCCAGTCATCGCAGCAGAAGAACCGTCCGCAGCGAGAAACGCCGACATGGTTAAACTTATATCCTTTGGCAACCACCCTTGCAGGCTCTCCCGCACGGACAGCCAACAAGTTGCCCTTATCCGGCTCATAATCCCCCTCAGCCATAACCGAAAGCAGTATCTCGCCCGTACTACCGACCCAAGCTTCATGACCGGTGGCCGCCGTAGTATAGGGCTTCCCCACCTGCAGTTCAGTCCGCTTGCCGTCCGGCACTGAGAGCAGATAGAGCGTGGCCCCTTCCGGGCCGACTAACTGAATGCGCTTACCCTCAGGCGTATATTTCCCGCCGCGGTTGTGCTGAATCATTAGCTCTCTACCACGTCCCGGCTCAAACTGAGGATGGGGATTAAGAATAAACGGGTCCCGATCGATAATCCTCATAGTACCTTCTTTAAGATCAATCAGCAGAATACCGAACATCTTGTAGTCGCTGCCCAGCCTCTTGCCGCAGGCATAGTAGCGCCCATCAGCCGAAACGGTGCCAAAGCTGATGATATCTCTTTCGTCTTCTATTTGATAAATTTTCTCCCGCATTCCCTTCGACAGGTTCGCCCTCATCAGATCCAGCTTCCCGCCTTCGCTCTGTTTGAGATAGTAAAATAAGCCATCATCTGAAATCGCAGAGCCAACCATTCCAATAGTCACATCCAGCCGGTATTGCTTCCACGTCCCAGGCTCCACCACCAATAGCTCAATTTTATTCCTGCCCGAAAGCTTTGGATTGCGTCTTTCATAAACGAAGAACCTCCCATCCCCGCTGCAATATGGTATCTCACAGTAAATATTCGACTGCCTGAATTCCTTCGTTGTAACCTGCCATATCTCGGACCCCGTTGGTTGTTGCCCTAAGCAGATAGCGCCATGAACCGAAACATATCCGGCCGATTTCGAAGCAGGCCCCTCTTCTCCGAATGCACAAATAGTCGAATCCGAAATCGTAGCAACAGCCAACCCACAGACCGCCTGCCCGCTAATTCTCATAAAATCACGACGGGAAATCTTCTTTCTATTACTGGACATAGAACTACCCGTTTTATCTTATACCGTTAATAAGGTTCAGGGCTTCACTTACCATAATCTCGCCGGCCCCTTTTGCCAGTCTGGTCGCGGAAGTCGGCTCATAGCCTCCTTCGTCGTATGCCCGCTTCTGGCAGACATAACCGATTGAGTCATTACAAATCGAGATAACAAAAAGCTTTTCCACGCCCGCCCTTCTTTTAATCTCCATACCCACCTCCACCAGCACTTCACCCGGCAGTCCCAAAATATAAATGTTACCAAGTCTTAAAACCTGAATCTCTGTAGTAATATAATCTGCTGTCTTATCAGCATCTGTTGGTTCCTCGGAAGAAGAAGTTTTCTTAGTAGGAAATCGAACATCCTTCTTCAGAGCCTTCAAAGTGACATCGCCGCTGGTGACAACAAACTGCAACCTTCGCAGCGCTTCGCCGCCAATGGCCTTTCCTATCTGCTTTCGGGCTTCTACACCTCTTTGAATAGGAACGATATTCCCCGCCAGCCCAAGAGCAAAAAGACAAATCCCCCCTTCCGCCTGTTCGACGACCTTAGTTGTATATGCCGGATAATCCGCCGAAATAGCAGTACTCAAATGCGGATATATAGAAACGGGATGACACCCAAAATTAACAAGCGAAGCGATAATCCCCCCTTCCATATCTTCGACTCTAAGAACACTAACATCAGGATCAACAGGACCGAATTCAAACTCCTTGTCGGGCACACTGAATGTCACTTTCACGTTACCTTCGCCGTCCGTAACTATCTTCCTGGTCGCCGTAACTTCCTCAGCAAGTGTAAACGCCATCTCAACCTTACCGTCCGGCCTTCTCGGCCTTCGATTAAATATTATTTCAGGCAAGTCGCCTTTGGCCGCACCTATCTTTACTTCCTGCATATCGTTATAAGCAATAGAAACCGCACCAGCGATTTTTCTTATCAGCGACCCTAAATAGAACTGGTCGATATCGTCGGCAGGAGTCTCTTTCTCCGGTGCAAGCTTGGACCTCCTAAAAACCTCAGGCCCCGAATGAGTATGAGTCGCACAAACAAGAATATTCTCCGCAGGGATGCCGATTTTCTCCGTAATAATATCTCGTACCGGCCCAGTAATATCTTCCAAAGGCGAGTACAACAAGTCCAATGACACGATTGCCAAAGTAGTGTCGCCGTCACTAAGAACCAAAGCTTTGGCATAGAGATCATCGAGGATACTATCACTGGGCTTACCATACGAGCCAATAAGCGTAATCCCCACCGGAGGAGTAATATTCACCCTCGCCGATCCAGCTCTAAGCCCCCCCGCCGTTTCACCCGGCAAAATCGAAGCCCCCTCCCCGGCCGAACAAAAGATATGGACGATTAACAAAACAACCAAAACTGACATAATTGATCTTAATAGAATGTATCTTCTCATAGCCACGCATCCTTATCTAATTCCAGTTCCAGCACCTGTCATTCCCGCGAAAGCGGGAATCCAGCTTCTTGCTTGTGAACTCCTGCTCCCCGCTTGCGCGGAGACAAGTTTACAATATCTAATTGCATTAAGTTTATCTTATACATTTTAACACGTATCCCCCCTAAATACCAGCCCAATCGCTCGTTCATAATTTTGTACCCAAGGAGTTTGTTTGCACAAGAATCACAACGTATCTGACCAATTCTTAAAAAAAAGTTTGATTTTTTCAACCTGTTGTGCGTATTATTTACTGAAAGCGAAAAACTTTAGATTTTTGTCGATTTATAAAGGCTCGATTATGCTAAATCCAAAAAGCCACAGAAGTGCTGTCATCATAGCAGCCATAATATTATTAGCTGCCGGTAGCGCGCGGTCGATAGAGAATGATCCGAACCAGAGTGGAATAACAATGGAATTTGTTCGGATCCCTGCCGGCAGCTTTTATATAAAACCTGCTCACCATGTTCAATTCATTAAACCGTTCTATATGAGTAAGTACGAAGTAACACAGGCCCAGTGGAAGGCAGTGATGGGAACGACGGTAACTCAACAACGTAATAAAATAAAACCTTCATGGAATTTGAAAGGAGTCGGCCCTGAACATCCGATATATTGCATTACATTGGAAGAAGCAGTGGAATTCTGTAAAAGACTCGGCACCAATTTTCGCTTACCTTCTGAGACTGAGTGGGAATACGCCTGCCGGGCCGGCTCGAAAACGAGCTTCCACTATGGTGATGATCCCGATTACTCACAACTTGATTCGTACGCATGGTATTATGTCAACAGTAAAGGTTCAACACATCCGGTAGGCCGGAAAAAGTCGAACAAATGGGGCCTGTATGACATGCATGGTAATGTCTCGGAATGGTGCTCTGATAGGTTTGGGTCGGGTGATTATGTGGTCGATGTTTGTCGCGGCGGTAGTTGGTGCGATGAACCTAAGAGATGTCGGTCTGCACAACATGATACAGGAAGAGGTTGGCCTGATGAAATCGGATTTCGCGTCGTATTTACAGGTAAACTCGACAACGATAAAAAAATCTGGGAAATTACCTTGCCAAAAGAAACTACCGGGATCACTATTGCTCAAGAGCAGAAGCCCGAAATCAAACCTGTTACTCGCATGGCCATTATAGGTGTAGTACGGGACCAAGCTGGCATTCCGATTGAAGGCGTCTATATGCAAATACCACCACTTCCGTCGGATTGGCATCTGCGAGAGTATCCCGAAGGCAAATTCGAAGCATACCACTACACTAACAGATCCCAAACGAGCATAGGTAAATACCACTTTTATGCCCGTCACACAAAGCGGAATCTCGTTGCTTTCGTGGAATTTAATGAAGATGTCAATAACCTCGACATTAAGCTCAAACCAGGCGCGATTCTCACCGGCAAAGTTGTAGACGCTTACGGTAAAGCAATCCAGGGTACCGAAATTTCACTGCATAGCCAATATGTGCGCAAGCTCCCTTTGCAATCCATCGTGGAGCCCGATATGGAAGGAAAATTCGAGATTAAAAGCTTACCGCTGGGACATAAATATAGACTGACCGCCAGAGCAATGGGATACCGCATGAGAAAAATCGAAGTTAGTTCTGGTAATGCTCCCGGTAATCGCATAGACGCAGGCCCAATAGTCCTGGCCAGGGGACAGTTCTCGGTCTCAGGTGTGGTGGTTGACAGAAAAGGAAAACCAGTGGCTAATGCCTCAGTTCACTGTACTGGTGAAAACCAGGTTGATATTCACACGAAAACCGACGTAAAGGGCAGGTTCAAAGCTGACGGAATCTTCGAAGGCCCGGTTATAATCAACGCAAATACCTGGGAAGACAACTCAGGGTTGCTTTGGTACGGCCAAAGACACTCATACTCCAGAGCAACCAATGTCAAGATCGTCCTGAGACAAAAAACAAATTATGGCAGACGAAAGAAAAATCAGTGAGTTGGAGGGTAGTTTGAAGTTTTACGGAACTGATAAAGAATCCAGCATAAAGCACTGGAAATTACTAGGGACAGCCACCGGTTAATTTTATATGTTGCTCCAGGAGCCTGTGCTTGTCCCTGCTTTTTGGCTAGTTCACGATGCGCCTTCGAGCCGGTCGGCGATCCAGACTTTTATGATTGATTGTCGAGGCACATTCAGTCTTCTTGCTTCCTTATCCAGCAGATGAATCATCCACAGGGGGAAATCAACATTGACCCTTTTGTGTTCCTGTTCAGGTTTTCTTGCCTTTGTCATATCAAGGTATTTGGATATATCTTCGCCACTATCGAACCGCTTGTCCAATTCACGAGCTTTCATAAATATTGACCTCTTCTTTTCTTGCACGTCGCACAGATATGATTCTTATCTTATCCCCTCCTGTAAGTAATAATACCCGACCAGTATCTATCGGCAATTCTACCGACCACCAGGAATCTTGGCTCATCGCTTGTTCTTACTGGAATCTCGATTAAATCAGGATCATCCCAAAGTTTCTGGGCTTGCCTGAAGTTAATCCCATGCTTCATCTTGTTGCTGCTGCTTTTCTTGCCGTCGAATTCGAACTCCAAGTATAATAATTATACCTTCATTTATACCGTCCGGCAAATAAATATTCTGTGAATTCTGGCTGGTGCACCTGAACGAATCTAACAAGCAAAGTAGAGGGTAATTCCCGAGAACCCAGTATCCAGCATGCAGCATCGAAAAATCGACTACCTTTCAGTTAAAACTACCCTTTTTGCGTGGGTAAGAATCTTTACGTTTTGTGATGGTTTACACGCGGATTTTACAACCCTTCAAGGGTGTTTTCAGTCAAAAACGCTCACTGCCAAAAACAAAAATCTAAAATTTCAAAATTTTTTATCTCCTTTCTAAAAAACGACTTACAAGCAATTAGCCAAAAAAAATGGCTAATTTTTCGACTCAAACATGCACACTCGTCTAATTATAGAGGCGCTACTTTTTTAGCCTCATATAAGGCAAGGTAAACATATGAAACTGGAATCTCAAATAACCAATAATCATTCATCATTAATCGATAATCAATCGAAAAGGCACTCTTTCAATTATAACATATTTCCTATACACCCTTTTTATGCAAAACAAACCCAATTTTAGAAATGACAAAATGAACATAAACACTTTTATAACAATGAGATATGCAAATTTGAACGCTTGGCGGGAGTGCAAAAACAAAGCCAATTCAAAGCCAATAAAGCCAAAAACAAAGCCAATTCAAACCCAATTAAAGCCAAAACAAACCCAATTCAAACCCAATTTGTCGAAAGGCCAATATGAAGAATTTCTTGCCCATCGCACTTTTTCCACTAACATCAAGCACAGCGCAAGATTATAATAGTATTTTCAGCCAAATATCATGTTCCCAGAGAACACCAATTGAAAGGAGTTGGAAATGAATAAGAACGATTTAACAAGACGACAATTCATAGCCGCAGCCTCAGCAGGCTCACTCGCCGCGGTAACATCAGGGACCATACCGGCCTATGCAAACTCAAGCAGAAAAGCCGGAAAACTCGCAATCCTTGGCGGCAATCCCGTCAGAAAAAATAAGTCCTGGCCCGCTTGGCCATACTGGGACAACAAGGTCGTAGATTCTGTTGTAAAAACTACCAAAAGCAGAATATGGTGCAGAATACAATCCAAAACCGGCACTGTCCCAACACTCGAAAAGAAATATGCCCGCTTAATAGGGGCAAAATTCTGCGTAGCCACCGGCTCAGGCACACAGGCCCTGCACACCTCAGTCGAAGCGCTCGGAATTGGCCCGGGAGACGAAGTCATTACCTCACCCTATACCGACCCGGGAACTATCTCTTCCATTTTAACTGCCAGAGCACTGCCTGTCCTGGCTGATTTGGACACCGAATCTTATCAGCTCGACCCGGAAGACGTAGAAAGAAAGATTACCGAAAACACTAAAGCTATTATGCCCGTTCACATGATGGGCCAACCCTGCGATATGGGCAGGATTATGCAGATTGCCAAAAAGCACAATCTGAAAGTGATTGAAGACGCAGCACAGGCACATCTGGCCGAGTACAAGGGTAAAAAGTTAGGGATCATCGGCGACCTCGGGTGTTTCAGTTTTCAATCCAGCAAGACAATTGCCTGCGGAGAAGGCGGCGCAATCACGAGTAACGATGAAGAGTTGATGGACAAATGTTATACCGTCCACAACCACGGCACATCACGCCGGGGACTTACAGAAGTGGCCGGCCCGAAATACCGCATGAATGAATTCGAGGGCGCGGTTCTTCTCGGCCAGTGGGATGGTATCGAGGAACGATTCAAGCGCCGCAACGAAAACGCCGCCCATCTGACATACAGGCTAAAAGATGTTCCGGGTATAGTTCCGCAAAAACTATACGAAGGCACCACCAGCGGCTCTTTTTACCTCTATGCCATGACATATAAAAAAGAACACTTTAACAACGCCGACCGCGGCAAGTTTTTCAAGGCCCTTTCCGCCGAAGGTGTCGGTCTCAGTCCATATATAGCGCATGGATTGCACAAGGAACCGTGGATAGAGAATATATTGAAAACAAAGGTTTATAAGAAGATGTATTCTGCAAGAAGGCTGCGGGAATACCGCGATCAGATCGACTGTCCTAACTGTGATAAGGTTTGCCGGGAGATGGCCATGCTTTGGGCATCGGGACCTCTGCTCGGGACTAAAAAGGACATGGACGAGGTTGCCGATGCTATCGAGAAAGTCTATGCCAACAGAGATAAACTGAATTCGATATAACCTTAAAACAAACAGCTTCTAAAAAAACGAGAAGATATTATGAAAATCAAATACGTTCTTCTAATAGTTTGTCTTTTAACAACTGGCCTGGCTAAAGGAAAGTCAACCGTTTCCGCACGAGGCACTGAGCCATGGCGCGGAGTCCATCTTGGTATAGGCAACCAAAAGGCGGTCGAGCAGTTGACTTCAGTCGTCCCGAGATTAGCCAGGCTCGGCGTAAATGTGATAGTCGGTGAGATTAATTATGGTTATCAATATAAATCGCACCCTGAGCTGCAAAGGGACAACGCCAGCAATGCCGAACAGATAAAGAGTCTGCTCGCCGTTTGCCGCAGGCACGGAGTCAGACTGATTCCGCAATTTCAATGTCTGGGCCACCAGTCGTGGTCGAAGAACACGGCGCCGCTGCTTATAAATTATCCTGAGTTTGATGAGACGCCGGGCAAGTATCCTAACAACGAAGGCATTTACTGCAGAAGTTGGTGCCCATTACATCCGGAAGTTAACAAAGTGGCCTTTGCACTCATGGACGAGTTGATAGAAGTTTTCGAAGCGGACGCTTTGCACGTGGGCCTTGATGAGGTGTTTCTCATAGGGGAAGATGCCTGCAAAAGATGTAAGGGCAAAGACAAGGGCAAACTTTTTGCCAAAGCAGTTAATGATTACTACAAACACATTTCAGGCAAACACAAAATCGAAATGCTGATGTGGGGCGACAGGTTGATCGATTCGAAAAAAATCAGCTATGGCAAGTGGGAAGCCAGTGCCAACGACACCGCTAAAGCTGTCGATATGATTAACAAAAATATCATAATCTGTGACTGGCATTACGAACTGCGAAAAGAATATGAATCAGTACCAATGTTTCTTAAAAAAGGTTTTCGCGTCTGGCCTTCAAGCTGGAAGAAAACCGATGCCGCTATGGCCTTTGTGGATTATTCCAGAAAGCACGGTAACGCTCGTATGTTAGGGCATCTAAATACAACGTGGGGAGCGGTCAAAATAAATGAACTGCCCACTTTCAAACCGCTGAGATATGCGGTAGATAGTTTTAGCGGCAAAAAATGACAAATTCTGAAAGAGCCTAAACAATCGAGTGACTATCGGACAGCAACACACTTCATCTGTTCCTGGTCTCGGATGAGTAGTTTGCCGTCTGAAAGCGCAAGCGGTCCCCAGCATTCTTTTGTGTTGAGCAGGTCAACACTTGCCAGCTTTTTAAAGCCCTGTGAATTCGGCTCAATAAGATAGAGGACACCTTCTTCGCCATCGACACTCAGGATAAGGTCGTCAACAAGAATGAAGCCTCCCTTGTCGAAAACAGGCGAACGGCCAGTTTTCCACTTGAGCTTCCCGTCAACATTCATACACGACATACCATCACGGCGCGTATTGGTCGTGCAATGGCCATAGAGGTGTCCTTTGTAAAGTACGGGCGGATGCACATGACTACCAAAATCCTGGGTAGTATAGAGTTCATCAACAACGTACCTGCTGTCATCTTTTGTGACCTTGATCATTGCCGAGCCGGCCATATAGCCGCCGCTAATGAAAAGACGCCCGTCGCCGACAGCGGTAACGTTAGTAATTGGAATGCGACACTGCCAGCCCTTATATGTCCAGAGTGTCCTGCCATCTTCGATGCTCATTCCGAGGACCACACCATCAACGCCATCATCGGGCTCATCACCCCAGCCGCCGGCAGGGGCGGAGCGGCCGCCGCGCTCTTTCCGAGATGTAGCTGTTATCATTACAATCTGGTCCTCATTGTCGATGTTCACAACTACAGGTGTAACGTAACTTAACAAGCCGGGCAGAGCCTTTGATGCCCATCTGATACGGCCGTTGGTTTTGTCGTATGCAACTATACCGGCTTCTTTGGTCTGAGAAGCCAGTATCAGTAGGTCCTTGTAAATGAGCGGATTCTGGCAGATGCCCCATCCCGGAACTTTACGGCCCCCGAAGTCTTTCCAAACGTTTTTATTCCAGACGGGCTTACGGTTGCGTCCGTCAAAACAATAGACGTCACCGAAGCTGCCGCAGGTGTATATGTAGTTGCCGTCGATAGCCGGGGTCGAACGTGAGCCCTGATGACTAACCCGACCCTTGGCATCGTAAGCAAACGACCAAAGTTCTTTTCCGCTATTTAAACCGATACAGCGGAACACATCCTGCTTTCCGTATATGCGGTCGAGCAGGTAGGCCTTGCCCTTACTGACAGCCGCCCCGCCGTAGCCGGGGCCCAGGTCTAATGTCCATAGAACCTTCGGCCCTTTGACCGGCCAGGAACGCAGCAGGCCCTTCTCATCAGAAGCAGCGTTTTTGTTCGGGCCAAGGTACTGAGGCCAATCGGCCCAGACGCTGGAAACTCCCAGTATTGTTATCAGCACAATTAAAAAAGGATACCTTTTCATACTCTTTTCTCCTAAGATTTCGAATATCTGCTGTCTATAGTCCAATTATGATATAAAAAACTGTTGTGAATTGCAACTGTCATAAACACGTTGTTTCAGACATTCGTCATCGGATTTCTGTTCTATCACCTCTCTCTATTGCGTGGAGCGTATAGCGTATTGAGTATTGCGTATCTCATATTTCATATTGTATCTCCCCTGTTGCGAGTCAGGCGAGTAGTTCCCGGTGACAAGCTCGCTGAGGCAAAAAAACAGCGCCTCTATATATTAGAGCGATGTGCAGAAAAGAGTTGAAAATTTGGCCTGCTGGGTGCTTTAAATTGAAAGATAAGGGGTGATATGTGAGATTCTACAAATAAACGTAACTGCCTTTTCGTTGCACTTCTCCACGGTTTTATCAATGATGGTACGCTAATATATAATTAAGAAATTTCCCTTGACAGAAAGGTAGCTAATCTTGTATAAGTGGTAATGTTGGGATGTGTTGAATTTCCAGCACATCCATAGTTCCTGGGCAAACACCTAACGTATTAGGTGAGGAATGGATTTGGTGTGAGGTTGATACCTCGGAGGTGGAGTATTTCTATTTAAACTTGCAGTTCAAGGACAGCTTCCGCACA
>VRUK01000060.1 GCA_019456195.1 Planctomycetota bacterium
TCTGAGAGGTGTTTTAGCACTCTACAATGGCCAAACTCAAGCCGAAGGGTATCCTGAAGTAGGGTCGTGACATGGTCAGCGATTCCGCGAGCTTACCTTCAGTCACTGGAGGCCCGGCAGAAATCAGGAAACTTGCTCAAAAGGTAAGCCTGTTCTTTGGCTGTTCTCTTAAAAGAAATCCCTTTTTCGAGGAAACGTAAAATCCTCCTTTAAATAGGTATTTGAGAGCTTGTGTGCTGACATGGCGGCAATGCAAGTTACCCGCTCTACTTAGCTGGCGGTTCCTCTCGGAAAGCACGTTACAAGACCGCAGTTAACAGGGACCTACGGATTCAGAATCAGTAGGTCCCCTATTCGATATCGCTCACCCCGGTTTGAAATTGCCAGGATTCGCCGAAAACATTCTAATAACCTGCAGAATGCTCTATGTTTCACGATTTTCTTAGATGTCCATCTCCAGCGGTCCCCAACCCTTGCGAGGTTCACGCCAAGCCAAGTCGTTGATCTTCGGGTCGCTGGTGATCACTCCAGCTTCGTTCAGTACAAGCTTCTTTCCCACACGGGCACAGAGGTTACCGAGCTGGATGTTTGCGGCCATGGGACCGGAGTAGCTGTAGTTGGACTGACTGAACTCACGCGGCTTCTCGCCCCTGCAGGCCATGAAGAATTCTTTGTGATGTCCGGGAGAGCGTTCGAGCAGTTGTTTGGGGCGGCCAAACGCTCTGCGTTTGGCTTCCGGGATCAATAGCGGAGTGTTCCAGTAATCGCCAGTCACCAGCATTTTTCCCTTGGTGCCGATGATCAGATTTCCAGTTCTGGGCAGTTTGCGCCCGTCGATTGCCAGTTCCTCGGGATTGTCCGGCATGAAAGGCTTTCCGTCTTTATCCTTACCCTCGTACCAGAACGTGGTGAAACCTGGCAGGCCACCTTTAGCGCGGTAAGTGCTCTTGACCACCATCCCGGCCGGATACTGATCCTTGACGGGTCCGGTCATGATGATTGGTTCGGCAGTTGCCGCGTAGCCCGGTTTCATGATCGCGTATATTCCGTCTGTAGTATGACAGGCCATATCGCCCAGCGCCCCGGAACCGAAATCGACCACACCCCGCCAGTTGAAATCATGATAGGCTCTACCTCCTTTGTAAGGACGCATCTGCGCAGGACCGATCCAGGCATTCCAGTCCAGGTTTACGGGAATCGCATCTGATCCGGCCGGACGGTCGCCGCCCTGAGGCCATACCGGGCGATTTGTCCATGTGTGAAACTCTAAGATGTCACCGACTGCGCCAGCCTTGACGAATTCGTACGCCTTCCGCCATCCATCGTCACCATGGCCCTGGTTGCCTTGTTGGGTCACAACCTTAGTATTCTTGGCGTAGGCTGCAGCCAGCAACTGCGCCTCGCGAACCGACCAGGTCAGCGGTTTTTCGGTGTAGCAGTGAATGCCCATGGAAACGGCGGTCATTGACGGGGCAAAATGGCTGTGATCCGGAGTTGCTACGAAAACGACATCGAGCTGCTTGCCGTGATTTTCGAAGACTTTCCGCCAATCCGTATAACCGGCCGCTTGCTCCCAACCTTTCTTGCCGTGGACGCCACCCCACCGGTCCTTATCGACCTCGGCGAAGGCGATACACTGACAGCCTTCTCCGTGAGATGCGCCTGTATGGGCCCCTGCCCGTCCGCCCACAGCGATAAATCCCACCTGGAGTTTTTCGTTGAGTCCATGTGCCCGGATGAGACTCGGGAAGCCGATAGAGCATGCCGCCCCAATGGCAGCAGTGCGTTTTATAAACTGACGACGAGTAATGTTTGACATAATCTTTGCTCCTTAACTTTTATTAAATGTTAAATCGACTCTTATCTTAATCGTATCCGACGGGTTGTCGGCCCGAAAACAGCCTTGTGCGGCGTTGGCTTATGATTCAAACATGTAATGCAACCTCCTCTGTAATAACCGATTTCACAAACCAGATAGTACACTGGCCTACCTATTTCAAATATCCTACTAAAAATCGCCAAATAAGTCAAGACCTCCCGTTCCTGAGTTCGTCGAGTATATTTATTTATATAGTGCTCAAATATCAACATTTACAGGGATTAACATTATTCATCGACTAATGTTAATAGTGTATTAACACCCGGCTCTTAAAGATGCCCTTAAATGTTAATCAGTACCCTGATGGAAACCGATGGAAATAAAATTTAACACATCATATAAAGAATGTCTCCAGTAAGTCCAGTCATGTTGTCCGTCACGAATTCTGAATTCATGGGGAATATTATTTTTCCTCATGGCAATATGTACCAACGAATTACCTTCATAAAGAAAATCATCATCACCACAGTCAATATACCAACGAACTGATTTTTTCTTATCTTCCGGTATATTTTTAATTATCTCATGTATGTTATATTTTTTCAGCCAATCTTCAACCTGTTTTTCGGAAGCATCAGTCATTCCCCTTCGTTTCATGTAGCTTTTTGCTCCTTCTTTGTTAATTGGCCGGGCGGAAGCACTTAACGGACAAGCAGTCCTGAACAAATCAGGACGGTGCAGAGCATAATAATAAGTTCCTCCTCCTCCCATCGATAATCCGGCAATAGCACGATAACGTTTTTCGCTTTTTATTCGATAACGTTTTTCGATAAATGGCATAAATTCCTCGAAGAAAAAATCTTCGTAACGCCACTGGCCGGTCGCATCATTTGTATAACCGCGTTTCCCTGAATTAGCATCAGGCATGACTATAATCATAGGTGTTGATTTGCTTTTTCTGATAGTTTTGTCAGCAATGTATTTTACTTCGCCAAACTGTATCCATCCGGTTTGGTCGTCACCTGCGCCATGCAGCAAATATAGTACGGGATAACTTCTTTTCGAAGTTTCATAATCCGGGGGAAGATAGATGGCATATTTCCGGTCCATGTTTAATATTTCACTTTTCATCGATAGGTTGTCGAATACTTTCCCGGTTTGGGCAAATGTCAAGGCCGGCAGCAAAATGAGAAGGATAATAATGTACTTTTTCATAATGTAATACCTCAATGTTGTTAATATAGCATTTCTAATCAATGCCTTGATGGAAACCAACTGAACTAAAATGCAAAACCTCTGGCAGTGTTTCTCTCCAGTGAGTTCCCTTCAAAATGACTGATAGGAAATTTAATTTCCACCGACATAAATGATTATACAAGCCAAAGGACAGGCAGGTCAAGGGAAATATAGCCCATAGCACCGTGCAATGCTCATCCGGAAACGAATGGAAAAATAGAAAATACCTCCATTTTCATGAGCTGGAAAATGTTAGAATTCTTCGATAAATTTGTGTCACCAAAATATCTGCACAGATGTCAAATTTGATGATTGATGTAAGTACTAAACATTGAAAATTTGCCGAAAAACACATCTTTTCAAGAATATAAAACACGAAATCGGATTGGGGGGTTACTTTTTGGTTAGAAACTCATGCTTGAAACGCTCCATACACGCGCTGTCCAGTGCTTTGGTCGGGTCGGCGAGAAACTCCATGGTCATCATGAAAGCACAGGAGCCTGCGTCTATTGGGGAATGTGCAACGCCCGGAAACAGATACATGTAACCATTTCTCAAATTGGAGGCCATTTCTTTTATATAGGCCGTCGGGAGAACATGATCCATCTCACCATTGAAGATGAGTGTCGGAATATCGGATTTCAAAGGTTTCAGCAGCGAAAGGTCGAGTGGTTTCACCTTCCAGAATTCCTGAGCCTGTGCCAGAAGCGAAGGGCAGAAAAACATGGACATGCCGTCAGCAAAGGCAGAGTAACGGCCGCAAACTTTAATATCTTCTACTGTAAAGTCCAGGGATTCAGAAGAGAAAATGCTATACGATAAACCATAACTGAAGTTGTACATTGGAAAAAAGATATTAGCACTATTCTGTAACTCACTATAATCACCTGCCATAAATTTGCTCAATGTATAGGGCATCTGGGTATTGAAATACATGGAAGCAAATATCCAGGTAGATAAACGGTCGCCATTGAGAACAAAGTTGACCTCTTCTCCGCTATCCGGATGTTTAATCCGAATAGTGACAGGCTCTTTGTTGAGTTGTTCGAGATATGCAAGGAATTTTTCTTCCATATCAGGATAAGCCGCGTTACAGGCTTCGTCTGCTTCGCACTGTTTGAACATCCGCTCCAGGGACTCCGAAGCATTTGACATCATGTTTCTAAAAAAGGGTTGCCCTAAAGGTACCGCCGCGTTTAGTACAACAGAACGCACCCTTTGCGGATAATCACGCATAACGTGCTGTGCGACCATAGTACCGGCGGATGAGCCAAAAATATTGAATTTATCATAACCCAGTGTTGTCATAATCATGGCAATATCCGCTGCTGTTTCGGCATTATTGTAAGCTGAGAGATTGATGCCTTCCTTCTGAAAGCGGTCATAGGAAGCACGCATGGCGGTCAGCAGAATTTGATTAGCTTCTTTTCCCTTGAGATTCTTATCTATCATACTGAGCTGAGCATCAAATACTTCATCACAAATAAGGGCCGGCTTCGAATATCGCAATCCGCGTAATTCGATAATAACAACATCACGCTGCGCCAAAAGGGCTTGCCCCATAGGACCGGCCACCATTGGAATAAACTGGTCCATATTCGAATCTCCCGGACCGCCGGTATTGAGAACAAGGGGATCCGGTGCAGGATTATCGCTAAAGCTCTTAAAACGAGCGACTGCCAACTGAATTACAGGGCCGCCCGGCTTGTTGTGCTGTTCGGGGACTGTGATATATCCAAATTCGAATCTATTTCCCAGGTCATTGCCTTCCGGAAAATCAACAGGGCAAGTTGCCGGTTCGAACTTACCAATGTCAGGATTCGGAGCCGCTGCATAGCCTGTCATTGTAAAACATGTTATCTTGATAATACATAGCGCAAGAATTGTTCGTGAGTTCATTACATATTCCTTAATATTGAAAGCTGCTATTCCGTTGACAATATTCATAGATAAGATTTCCTATTTAACGCGTTGAACAACATTGTTAAAACTAGCGGATTCAACTCATAAGTGCAACTGAGTCGCCAAAATTATGGTGAGCTGTTATACTCTCTCACTGGATTTTGGTTACCTCAGTTAAGGAACACTTATGAGAGAGTACAGACAACTCACCGAAGAAGATCGTATCGAGATTTATGCGATGAAACAAGCAGGAAAAGAACAAAATATGATTGCCGCCGAACTGGGCGTTCATCCCAGCACTATCACCCGGGAGTTGTCCCGCAACACTGGCCTGCGTGGATATCGTCCTAAACAGGCCCAGCAGAAGGCATTACAGCGAAGGTTTAATGCCTGCAAGGCTGTCAAGATGACGCCGGAGACAATTGGCTACATTGAATACAAACTCGGTCAAGAGCATTCACCTGAGCAGATCGCCGAACGAATGAAGCTGGACCCCGGCTGGCATGGCCCGGCGGTCAGCCATGAACGAATTTACCAGCATATCTGGCAGGACAAAGCCCGGGGCCGCATGCTGTACAGGCATTTGCGAATTGCCGGAACCAAACAACGTCGCAAACGCAGGAACAGCCGTGATATGCGTGGAACTATCAAAAATCGGGTGGGAATTGAAGAGCGTCCCAACATCGTAGAGAGAAAAATTCGCATCGGTGACTGGGAAGGTGATACGGTCGTCGGCAGGAATCATCAGGGGGCATTAGTGACACTGGTTGACCGAAAAAGCAAGCTGACGCTGATTGGTAAGGTAAATCGTTATACCGCCAAAGAAGTGGAGAAGACAATCATCAGCCTGATGGAATTGCTGCCCAGGCGGAACTATACGCTGACTGTTGATAACGGCAAAGAGTTTGCAAGCCATGAATCGGTTGCCGAAGCACTCCGAATCAAGGTGTATTTTGCTGATCCGTACAGTGCCTGGCAGCGGGGATTGAATGAAAATACCAATGGCTTGATCCGACAGTATGTGCCCAAAAATAGTGATGTTCGAACGCTGACAGATGAGCAGGTAAGGCACATCATGAATCGGTTGAATAATCGCCCAAGAAAATCACTTGGCTATTTGACACCCAATGAAGTATTTTATGAACGGAAAAGATTAACTGGATAACAAAACAGGATTTGACTCAGTTGCACTTGGGAGTTGAATCCGCCACTCTAAACTTCACCATAAAAAGACTTTTATTTTAAGGAAATATTATGCCGACCAAATGTTACCCTTTTATTACGGTTATGTATTTTTTTCGTTATTTTTTTGCGATTCTTACTTATCATTATTCCTTCCCCGAGTCTCAAATCCCCGTAAAGAATAATGTCTCGTTTGAAATTGATAACAAAGAAGAACGCCCTGCCGTGGTACTGCTTGACTTAGGGAATGTCAATATCAATAGGTTTAAAACAGGTAATCTAAAAGACAGGTACGTAGATCTGGATTTTAGAAATGTCCAAAACACCCAACTTAATGTAAATCCATCTATCCGTGCGAAAAATAATTAAATCTGTTTTTATAGATAAAGGGAACCTCTAAAGATTTAGAACAATAAGTGTTTTATCGTTCCTTTTTAATAGTTTCTACCTCCTGTTTCACATCCTCCAGCAGTTTCCACCAATCCATGTAATGCGTGCGGGAGAAGAGTTGGGGGCGATATTGTCTGGTTGCCACAGATGCATAGGTCTCCCATTCCTTAACCGCATTAGTCAGGTGGTTAACCGCACGCTGGTGATTGGTTTTACGTTTGGAATCGGCCCGGAATACGGCCAACTCAGCAGCACCGCGAATCTTGTCTGCATAATAACGTCCTAAATAGGCCATGGCTTCGGCATCTGTCAATGTAGCCCTCAGCTCTTTATTCCTGCCGGTTTTTTTACTTAGTCTTTTTATACCTCGCAATGTCTTTTTGGCCATTGCATCCAGATTGTCAGCAACTTCCATGGGTGTGATGCCGTCATATACCTTATCCTCAATGATGCTTGTTGCATACTCCTGTACGGAAAGGATGCCTGAACCTCTGAGTGGAGGATGCTTGAAGAACTGATCCACCGGCAAGAATCCCTGATCAAAATTACACGCCTCCGGAGAAAACTGAAAATCATTGACCCTGAAAAAGAAATGATTAACCAGCGGCACAATCTGAGAGGCAGCTGCCCATGTATCATAGAGAAGGCCGGCATTGGCCCGGGGGAAATGATGCGCCAATCTTTTTTCAAAATAATCGCGAGTAAGGGTCAGGTCATATCCCAACCGTCCCCAAAGCATAAAACGATACCAGTGTTTGCGCACCTCCAACTGACCGGATAATTCGGGATCCTTGCTCACAAATTCGCGTCCGAACACAAAGCCGTCCGGCCCCATATAAAAGCCTGCTTCATAGCGCATCAGGTCACGCGGGACATTTTGTAAAAATTCCCGTACATAATCCGCATCACCCCAACGGTATATAAAGAGGTCATCGTTACGCAAATTCAACCAGCATGGAACCTTGTGTTCTTCCAGCAACTCACGGTACTCAAAATCGAGATACGGCGAGGTAGTGGTGGAATAAAGACGCGCACGTGCATACTTATGACCTGTATTGAAAGGACCGTCAAAATCCTTAAAGGCCGCTGTAATCCTGCCCAGGTTGGCCTGGTGCTGGCGAAAGATAAAACGCAACTTACGGTTGGGATTTGCCTGCTTTGCATCCATTACACCCTGTCCATAGGTACGCCAGAGCCATTGTTCAATACCACCAACATTCTCGACGCGCTGACGGTGTACATGCTCGCCCGCTGTTACGCCAATACCGTCCACCTGGGGATAGGTCTTTAAGAATTCCCCAATGCAGTACCGCATATACTCGATGGTCTTTTCATTATCCGGCATATCATCGATACCATGCCTTCCTTTGGCACCAAAGGTATAGATGTTCCAATGAAAGATATGAATCTCAATACCGCGAGCCTCAGCCAGATCAAACACACGAGTCCAAAAGGCGATCTTCTCATCCAAAGAAATCTTTTTAACCATCTTGAAGCTGGAAGCGTCATATATATCCAGGTCATTAAAATGGCGATCGCTTTTCGTATTGACGGTTTCTTTTATAACACAGACATCGTCGTAACCAATATCAGGATACTTGTCCAGTTTGACCAGACCCGGATAAGGATGTGTAGTCCAGAGGGTCAGCACGTTATAACGATTGCGTGCGAGGGTATCCAGGAACTCCTGCCAGAAATCAAATTCCCACATTACCTGAATATTCTTCTGGGCAGCGGTCCCTGTGTCGTCATAGCTTGGCGCACGCCCGTCAAAGGGAATATTAAATTTGAGTCCCCGCCGAAAGATATAAGGCTTGCGTGCCTTTTCCCGTATGTCTTTTAGGCCACCCCCCAAGGTCACCATTTCCGCTACTTCGAGACCGCCATACATGGCACCTAATGAATCACCACCGACGATCCGTATCGTATTACTCCCCTGGCGCCGGATACGAAAGGACTGAGGCCCCATACCGGCCTTAAATATATCAAATACAATACGAACATCCGCATCATCCCCATCAATATCATAATTCTTATCGAGCAACGCCTGTTTGATATCTCCCACTGCAAAGGCTACGCGTGGATCTTGCTGATCATAGATAATGGCCACCTTCTGCCCGGCGATACAGTCGGCACTCGCAAAAACAATTGAGGTTATAAGAATAATAAGTAAAAGAGCCGGTCTCCTCTGCATAACATTCATGTTGTTCTCCTTTAGTAGAATTCAATAATAATCTTTTCTACATGATATACTCACAATGAACCATGGAAGTCAATCAATATTAGGCTGTCTTACTTCTTATAGACTTATGTGTGGAGTTCCTCTGCCATTGAGCTAAATCAAACGGGGCCTATACCGAATCAATCAGTATAGGCCCCCGAGTTAATACAAATCTGCAATATCAACTATACAATCTTAGCTGCCGGTTCGGAGTTTAACGCGCATAGAGACGAATGTCGTCATAGTACATCATACCTGCGCCGCCTGCAACCGGGTTGCTCCTGTCACCAAGGCCAAGTGTAATCGTATTGACGCTGGTAAGGTCCACACCCTGGTCTGAAAACGCCTGCAAGTCGATATTCCATTCGGTCCAGGAAATCATTTGCGCTGCGTTAGGATTATCATGATTAACCACAGCGCTATCGTTGAGAGCAACGTACAAATTCTCAGCAGCGTTACCCGCAGTGCCTCGGAACCAAATTGTTAATGTGTTGATACCTTTGAATGTCCAGTCATGATTGGAAGTCAATGTTAAAGTCGCCTCTGATTTCCCAACGACATTGTCATAGGACATGGGCATCGACTGCAAATCTCCGTGAACGATAGTCTGCTCGGCAAAAGGAGGATTGGCATGACCAACGACTGATCCGTTTAATGCAGGGTTGTCGAATCCATCTAACCATACGTTAAATATCCTGTTGCTTGCCGGGTCAGTCGAGTCAAGGTCATTGTAGCTCTCAAAATCGTCCACAACAAGGAAGTTACCTGTAGAAAAGCTCCAGAGGAGGCCTGTCCACGGACTGTCGGCGTTGGCATTATTGGCCTCATCAACACGCCAGTAGTAAGTAGTATTCCACTCCAGGAGCCCGGGGTCATAGCTCTCGGAGCCGAGGTTGCCGCTGCCTTTTAACTCCAGAGAGGCTGCATCGGTACCGAAGTAAATCTCATGCGATGCACCAAAGATTCCCGGTGTCCAGGTAAGAATCGGTGTTTGCGATACACCCACAGCACCATTAGCCGGAGTTGGATTTGCGACAGTTCCTTCAGTTGTGAAACTCCAGACATCGCCTTTATGTGTTTCGACAATATCGAACTCATCGACCCGCCAGTAATAAGTCTTAGCCATTTGAAGCGTACCGGGATTATAATTTGCAGTTCCCTGGGGAAGACCGCCAGCTGCATTATTAATATCGTCAAAATTGTCACCGAAGTACACAGTGTGCAGTTTCACCCCGAAACCTCCCGACCAGCTAAGTTTCACATCGACATCTACAGATTCTGCCCGATCAGCCGGGTCTGGAAAGTATGCTGTTTTGGGAGGAACCGTAAAGCTCCAAACAGCACCTTCGTGTTTAGTAGTGCCGTCAGCCTCAACCTCATCGATTCGCCAGTAATAAGTCGTTCCCGGAACAAGACCATCCGGAAAAACAAATCCGGGAAAACCAACAACAAGAAATTCAACTGTTTGATTGCTCTGGAACGCGCTTTCAGCGCCGGCATCGACATCGTCAAAATTATCACCGAAGTACACATCGTGCGAAGCGGCTGACGTTCCCGGTTCCCAGGAAAAGCTTACCCATGTATCGGCATGAATGGCACCATCAGCGGGATTGGGACGAAAGGCAGTTGGAAATATACCTAACATAATAGTCTGAATCTCAGCCGGTGTCAGGGCATGGTTGTAGATCCGCGCCTCGTCGATGGTACCGACAAATGTTTCGTTGTTACCAGAATCAACGCAACCGATCGTCACCGGGGTGTCGTCCGCAGTATCTATAAAATTAATATTCCCGGTTGAGACTTCCTCGCCATTGATATACTGCGCTACGGCGCCGCTGTTCCAGGTCACTGCCACATGAATCCACTGATTCGCATAGGGGGCGATGAGTCCATTGCCCCACCCCAAACCGCCACCACCACCGCCATTGGCACTATCGGCTCGAAACAAGAAATCGCCGGCTGGATTGGTCTGCCAGAACCACTTGACACCGGTGCCGGGATCCCAGCCCTGACGCTTACCGATAATGCCCTGCTGTGAGATGGTATGTCCCTCGCCCTCCCAGTTGATCCAGGCGGCCAGCGTCATGGCATCGGTACCTGCCGTGGGATCGAGGGGGCCAACCACGATTCGCTCACCGGCCGTGTCAAAATACACGGCCGAATCCTTGTACCCGGCCACCCATTCTACGGCACCATTAAACGTTCCATCATTCCCGTTTCCCGTTATGTCGAAGGCCTCGGTTCCCTGGCCTTCATCGAATGGCCAATAGCCAATCAATTCCGCCCGGATTGCATTTGTGCAGATGCCTAAGACCAATAACATGGCAACAACTAATTTTATTTTTCGAAACATAATAATCCTCCTACACAATAGTTTACGATAACGATGACTATTCAATGAACAATGACCATTCCACGGCTTTGGGGAGCAGAAACTGCAAACACCCTCATTCACGGACACAAACTTCATTAACATTATTTATACCAAATCAGCCACTTTCACGTCAAGAAAAATCCCTTGATTATGTATTAGTATGCCTCGTATATAAATATGGAGAAGTGCCGCGAAAAGGCCGTTACCACTGCTGCTACTACAAATTGATTGAAAATACAATGGGATCGGCAACAGCCCATTTCGGATTGTCTTGACACACTTAAAAAGCAAGTCGGTGTTTAGATTGGGCTTTTCGGGCAGAATCCGAGGAATGAGAATGCCAGGCCTAAGATAATGACTGCAATGGCCTCTATCTTTAGGATACTTTCTTTTTGTACCATTGCTCTGGACAGTGCGATCATAATCTTAGGCTGAATGAGAATCAAAATACCCTTTATCAGAGCTAACCATCCGACTATGGTTATGATGACTGACAAATCCATTGTCCATATATTGTGGAATGCCAGGATCAGGTAGCCGACAACAAGAGCCATAATTCCGCCAAGGTACAGAACGGCGGCGTTTTCGATGAAGTCCTCAAATAGTTTTTTGTAGAAGCCAGGGTTGATAAAGATCCCGATGCCAATAGCGATGTAAACGATTGAAATAATTTGAAAGATTTGAGAGTCTGACATTTTTTTCTTCTTAAAAGAAAGTGTCATTATCAAACATAACTTTGATTTTATGGACGAATAGCTCTATGGTGTTGTGTGTTCACTTCGGGCGGTTACAGTTGGCTGCCACCAGAGTGAGCGCCAATATGCACGGTCGGTCGCGTACACATCGATTAAGGTATCTTCAGAAAGGTTTTTCGGCAGGAGACCATATCTTTTCATCTCACGAATGTAGGTTTTCGTTGGGCGAAAGCCGGGCATATCAAAGCGTTTGATTTGCTCAATGTGCTGTTTCCCATCGTGACACAAGGCAAGAATATTTTGATAGTCCGGGTCGTTTGCATCGGCGAAAACGGTCACTGTTTGGCCGAAACTTCCATCTTCATTTCGCTGCTTACAGATGTTATAACCTCCGGCGTCTGTTGCAAGCGGGGCCAGTAAGATAAGCGATTTCTCGGGGCGAGAAAGATTGAACATAAGGTGCCGTGAAAATTGTATGCGGATGTCATCCGGGTCGGGATTTGACAGTATGAGTTCCAAATTGTCGGATATATACTGGGGCATAGGCAGGGATCTGTCGTGACAGCTTTTGCAGCGTCTCTGGATTGCCTCTGCTGCGGCGATGGAGCTGGGCCATTTGCGGTCGCTCGTTTCAAGTACGCTCTTTGGAAAACCGCCAATCATGCCGGTACCAAGCGCGGCGTAAGTGCCCGGATACGGCGCGGCCGACTCAATCCAATAGCGGATCATATTCTGCTCGTGCTGAGTAAGTGTTGCACCATAATGGTTGCCGTCGAGCATTTTCATCAAAGGACTGGCGGAAGTGCCGACCGAACGCGGCGGCAGGTTGGTCTGCAAGCGGTCGCGTCCATCGGAAAACAGTTGCCTGGCCGTAAGTGTATAGTAGCTGTGGGAAAAAATGGGCCCGTGGTCCCCTGTGAGTATTATGCGTCCGGCACGCTCATCGTAATCGTGGCATGAGAGACAATGTTTGTCAAAAATAGGTTGAATGTCACGCGGATAATCGAACACATCAGGGATGCCCGCAACAGGCGTAATCTGACTCGGCGGGCGCCCGAGCGCCTGCAGCGAGGCGGCCATCGGAGAGGTTGGAGTTTTCTGCCGTTGTTCGTGGCAGCCAACGCAACTGGTTGTTTCGCCGGGCATCACGACCAGGAAGCTGTGCATGCGTTTGACGGAATTGTTGTTTTCATCCAGAGCGACAAAAAACAAGCTCCGCATAGCAGGCACTTCCATATAGGCAGAGCCATCTTCTTCGACAGGAACGGTTCCAACGATACGCTCCAGCGTGTAGGTTCCGCCGAAGCTTATCGGGGGCATCTTGCCGCTGTAATTAATCGGCTTTGGCAGGCTTTCCAGTACGAGGAGTTTTTTTATCTCGCCGGGCTTAACGCCTTCCATCCGCCGGCCTGCGTAAACATCCTGAAGAATCAATCTGCCGGTCGCCTGCGTAAGGTCGCTTCGCGGGGGAATTACCGGCTCCCGCGGTCGCGGCCTCAAGGGGCGAGGTTCATGACACTCCACTTTAGCGTCAATGAGTTCCGACGGTAGGCGGTATATTTGCTTTGTCTGGCCTTTGGCGTTCATTACCAGCAGCCTGGGGCCCTGGGCCACGAGGAAACAATCCACCGACAGTGGATAAGGGTCGCGATAATTGTCCTTTTTGCTCACCCGGCGGGCCGAAGATATTTCATCGGGGCCGGCTTTGGGCGTAACGATGGTAATGGCTCCATCGTGTTCCTTGCGTCCGTGCTCGGGGGAAAAGACAGCCACGACTTCGTTGCGGCTGCCGGGAATCGGCTTGGCGTCAATCATCAGAGTTCCCGGGTGCAGGTTCCCGTAGTATATCATCTGGCCGGTACCATCCGGGTTAGCCGTCCAGAGATGGTGAAACGCGACGCGGCTGCGGTCAACATATTCCCATCGCTCATAAATCACCCGCCCATCCGGCAGAGTCCACGGGGTGTTGTCATGCTCGATGTTGGCAGAAACCGGATGGATATTCGCTCCGTCACCATCACAGACGTAAAGAATCGCCACCTGCGAGTACCAGCAAGGGACCCAGCGATCAGATCGGCTGGAGCAGAACATAATTTGGCCGCTCGGCAGGTAAGTCGGTTCCATGTCATCATAAGGTCCCGAGGTGAGCTGTGTTAGCCCGCTGCCGTCAACATTTATTTCGTAAAGATGAAAATAGGCCGTGCCTCCCGGGCGGTAGGAAATGAGGATTTTGGCGCCGTCGTAATGTACCTGGGGGTCACGAATCGAGCCGTCGGGATCATCGAGCAAGACAGTGATTTCACCGGTAGCGACTTTTAACCGGCACAAACGACCCATGGCCCCGTAAAGCATTTTGTTTTCGTCCTGGGCGTAGTAACCGAAATTCTCATACCAGTGTCCCCCTGCGCCGGGCTGTCGACTGGAGAAAATTATCTCTTCGACGCCTATATCCGCTGCGGCTGCCAACTCAAACGCAGGCCATATAGTGATGAGAATCAAAAAGACCACTACCTTTAGGAAAGTACCTGTTTTGGAAAATCGTTCATACGTTCCTTTGAACATATTAATATAATAACATATAATGCTTGCAATGTTAAAGGTTTTTGATTATTGAATCGTCAATGATATAAAACTTGTCTGCATAAATAAGAAAAAAATAATGGATAATCAGCAGAACCATCGCCAGCTAACGCAAACCGGCAAACCAACCGCCGCTGAACTTATCAAGCAGCTTGAGCAGTTTGACGGCTCCTCGGGACAATTCTTAACGAATTTGCTTGCCATACAGTGCCTGTTAAGCCGGGCGGATAGTGGTGCAATTTTACGAAGCAACCAGCAAAAAGGCGTTGATGTGCTGGCTATATATCCCGCACTCAAAGAAAAGCAAGCTCCTCCTTTATGGCTGAATCAATCTGCTGAACTTATTCGCCGGGCTGATTCGGTAGATACGGTCATCGTCAAAGCCTTGGGGCTCCAAGAGAAGATAGATAATAAAACAATCCAGCATTATGCCGTTCTGGTCCCGCTCAAAATGTCTGATATCGGACAAGCTATGGGAGCTTTCGTAGTCAGGGCCGGTGACAATAATACACTCGAATCAAGCCGGGGACAATTGGAACTAACAGCCGGGCTGCTGGGTAACTTTGAGAAACGATTGACAGTCCAGAACAAGCAGGCAGGTTTGGTCAGCCTGCAAAAAGCAATGGAAACGCTTTCAGCTATTAATCGTCAGAAGCGATTTCTAAGTACGGTAATGGCTCTGTGTAACGAAGCAGCTTCTCAGTGGCAGTGCGAACGTGTGAGTATCGGTTTTCTCAAGGGAAGATATGTTCGCCTAAAAGCGATGAGCCACACAGAGGATTTCAGTCGAAAGATGCAGGTTGTTCAGGACATAGAGTCTGCGATGGAGGAGTGCCTTGACCAGGACTGCGAGGTTTTATATCCTGCTTCACAGGAGGCCACTTATATCAGCCGTGCAGCAGGTGAATTGTCCAGGGGTCATGGTCCACTGGCAGTTTTAAGCGTTCCTCTTCGATGGGACGGGGAAGTTCGTACCGTTCTGACCCTTGAGCGGGAGTCGAGCAAGCCTTTTACTCTGGAAGAAATCGAGGTAATTCGATTAGCCTGCGAGTTATGCACGGCCAGATTATTGGAATTGTATGAGCATGACCGCTGGATTGGCGGCAAGGTCATCGCCAAAATACGCGGCGGGCTGGCTTTGTTAATCGGCCCAAGATATACCTGGACGAAAATTTTGGCGATATTGATATCCGGTTTGATAGTGTTTTTGATATTTGCAAAGGGACAGTTTCGGGCGGAAGCGCCCTTTGCTCTTGAGGCCACTTATCAGCAGGTAGTCTGCGCATCGTTCGACGGTTATATCAAAAGCGTTAACGTCGAAGTAGGTGATACCGTTAAAGAAAACGAAACAACCCTGGCTGAGCTTGATACGGCGGAGCTGCGTCTGAAATTAGCCGGCGTCAAAGCGGAACAAGCCGGATATCTTAAGCAGGTCGCCGCTGCCATGCGAGACAGTGAAACCGCACAAGCCCAAATTGCACAAGCCAACTCTGCCAAATCCCAGGCTCAAATTGACCTGTTTAATTACCTGATAGAGCAGGGAAAAGTCATATCGCCAATCAGCGGAGTTGTTGTTAAAGGTGACCTGAAACGCCAGATTGGGGCACCGGTGAAAACAGGGGACGTTCTCTTCGAGGTCACTCCTCTTGAGTCACTTCGGGCTGAACTGCTGGTATCTGAAGACCAGATTTTTGATATTTCAGTGGAGCAGGAAGGGTATCTTGCTACGGTGTCTTATCCTTCACAGCGAATGAAATTTGTCGTAGAGCGTATCAATCCCATGGCCGAGGTGGTGAATAACCGTAATGTATTTAAGGTGCGCGTCCGCCTGCTGGAAACACGCTCATGGATGCGGCCCGGAATGGAGGGAGTTGCCAAGGTATCAATCGGCAAACGGCGGTACGTTTGGATATGGACCCGAAGAGTCGTTAACTGGCTGCGAATGAAACTGTGGCTTTGAGTTGTAAGAATTCTTATGGCCGTAAATCGTCCGACATTTCACGAAGCCTGGTATCGCGTTGCTGAATTGCATCCGCGATTACTGTCAGGTGTGCAGGTTTACAGACAGCATTTTCGTGGGCAGATGTGGTACGTCCTGGAGAATCCTTCCAACAACCAATACTCGCGAATCAGTGATGAAGCTTATCGTTTCATAGGTATGCTTGACGGCCGACGGACCGTATCTCAGGTATGGCGCATATGTAATGAGCAGCTTGCCGACAGAGCCCCCACTCAGGGGGAAGTAATCCAGCTTTTAGGCCAGTTGCACAGCGTCAACCTTTTACATGCGGACCTGCCGCCGGACAGTGAAAGCCTGTTCAATCGCTACCGAAAGCGAGTCGGCCGAGAGGTTCGGGGACAACTTATGAACCTGCTGTTCATAAAGATTCCATTGATAGATCCTGACCATTTTCTCGATCTCTGGGTCGGCATATTCGGGCGGCTTTTCAGTTGGTTCGGGCTTATCTTATGGTCAATCTTATTAGCAATTGGATTATACTCTGTGGCGGATAATATCCGCGAGCTGTTCCATCAAAGCTCTGACATCCTCGCCCCCGATAACCTGATACTTCTGTATCTCAGTTTTGTGTTCATCAAGATATTTCATGAGTTCAGCCACGCCTTCGCATGCAAGAAATTCGGACAACTTAACCAAAGCCGCGGGCAGGTTCATACTATGGGTATTATGTTTTTGGTTTTCTTTCCGCTGCCTTACGTGGATGCCTCCAGCGCCTGGGCATTTCGCAATAGATGGCACAGGGCTGTTGTCGGGATGGCCGGTGTTATGATTGAGCTTTCTGCGGCGGCTATAGCAGCAATTATCTGGTCTAATACATCGATAGGAACGCTCCACATAATCGCTTATAATATTATATTTGTCGCCAGTGTCTCGACACTACTTTTCAATGGAAATCCTCTTCTGAGGTTCGACGCTTATTATGTCCTTTCAGATTTATTGGAGATACCTAATCTTGGCCATCGGTCCAGAAACTATATTTACTATCTGGTCAAGCGTTACTTCTGGGGGCTTAAAAGAGCACAGAATCCGGCATATACTTTCGGCGAGAGCCTGTGGTTTGTTTTTTACGGCCTTGCTTCCATGGCATTCCGTGTTTTTATCTGCGTAAGAATACTGCTGTTTTTGAATGACAGACTCCCGGAAGAGCTGTTCATACTCGTACCTTTGTTTGCCTTCTCTGCGATTGCTGCCTGGGTGTTTGTCCCATTCGGCAAGTTCGTGCAATTTCTGGCAACAGGCGCCGAACTGACTCGCAATCGCGGACGGGCAATTGGTTTGACCCTGGTTATCTTTTGCCTGATAATTGTTGGTATAGGACTAATTCGATTACCCGACTATTGGCGAGTCGAGGGAGTTGTCGAGCCGGTTAACCTGGCCATAGTCCACGCAGAAAGTGATGGTTTCGTCGTCGGTTTTTTACCATCAGAATCAAAGGTTTCTTCAGGTGGAACACCATTGATACGAGCTGTCAATCTTGAATTGGAAGCCGAAAAAAAGAGTTCGATCGCTGAACTCCTCAGTCTGAAAATTAAGCGTCGAATCGCTGAAACACAGGAAATAGCCGCTGCTCAAATTCTGGACGAACAGATCAAGGCTTTGAATGAAACAATAGCACGGCTCGAATTCGAACTGGACTCTCTGAATGTTACGGCGTCGCTTTCAGGAACATGGATTGCACCGGATATTGAGCATTATAAAGGTGTTTATTTAGAACGCGGTAAAAGCATAGGCTTCGTGGCAAGTTTGGACGACGTTATTATTAGAGCAACTGCCGGCCAGAAGGTCGCTGCTATGTTAATAGAGCAAGCCGACAAGGAGGTTGAATTCAGAGTTAAAGGACAGCCTAAATTGCTCATGACAGGCAAGATTGAGCAAATTTTTCCATCCGGACATGAGTTGCTGCCGTCCGAGGCTTTGGGTTATGCAGTAGGTGGGCCAATGGCTACAGCTCCACAAGACCCTCAAGGTACGAAATCCGCAGAGATGTTTTTTGAGATACACATCAAACCAAACGCAGGTTCTTCGGTTCGTCTGCTAACCGGCCAACGCGTAGTTGCAAGAATCCGAATGCATCCCAAGCCGCTCGCTTTTCAATGGTGGCTTTCAGTAAGACAGCTATTTCAACGGAGGTTCCATATTTAAAGATGGCAACACTTCCAAGTGCAACATGGCAGATGCTCGAGCAGCGGATTTCAGACAAGCCTTTGCCGAGAGGACTGGATGCCGCCTGGGATGCGGGAATAGGTTTGATAGACGGCTTGAAGCCGCGACGGAAAAAGTTCTTGCGCCGGGCTGAAAAAGTGCTCGCACTTGAAAAACATTTTTCTCAAATGACCGACGCAAATCTCCGTAAAGCCGCCGGTGAACTTCGCGAGATATTTCGCCGCCACCGAGACAATCACTCGGACCTTGAGCGTGCCTTTGCATTGGTCCGGGAGATAGCATTTCGGCAGATAGGTGAGAAGCCCTTTCTCGTCCAGATTGCAGGAGCTTTCGCCCTCGATCAAGGCTGCATTGCGGAAATGGCTACCGGCGAGGGCAAGACCCTCGCTGCCACTATGCCTGCGACAGTTGCGGGCTGGCGAGGTCGGGGCTGTCACATAATTACAGTTAATGACTACTTAGCCGAACGCGATGCCGAATGGATGGGTAAGATTTATCGCTTTTGCGGTCTGAGTGTCGCACATATAGAACAGGCCATGTCTGCCGATGACCGTCGAGCAGCTTATCAGGCGGACATAACTTACTGCACAAACAAAGAGGTATCGGTAGATTTTCTCCGTGACCGGCTCGCTCTGGGTCGTGTGAGAGGATTGAGTTCTGCACTTATAACTAAAATAACGCGAGCTGGCCGATCAGTAATGGATAGGCTGGTACAGCGAGGTCTTAATTTCGCAATTATAGACGAAGCAGATTCCGTTCTTGTTGACGAGGCAATTACGCCGTTGATTATCTCCGGGCCTGCTCCCAATCCGGAGCAGGTCAAGGCCTTTCGCCAGGCGGCGGATATTGTAAGCAATTTAAGGCAGGATACAGATTACCGAATTAACGCTCGCTATCGAGAGGTCGAACTAACTAACGAAGGCAAGAACCGGTTAGCTCAATCGGCAGAGACTTTAGGTGACATCTGGCAAGGCGCCCGCCGTCGTGAGGAGATTGCTACTAAAGCTCTGGTAGCCAAAGAGCTTTATTCATTAGATAAACAATATGTTATCGACGAAGGCAAGGTAGTCATCGTTGACGATTTTACCGGCAGACTCATGCCCGACCGCAGTTGGCGTGACGGCCTGCACCAGGCTGTTGAAGCCAAAGAAAAGCTCGAAATTACTCCGCCCAAAGATACATATGCCCGCATAAGTTTTCAGCGGTTCTTCCGAATGTACCGCAAATTGTCCGGGATGACCGGCACAGCAAGCGAAGCGGCCGCTGAATTCTGGCAGATTTATCATTTACCCGTAGTAGTAATCCCCACAAACCGTCCGTGCAAAAGAAAAAATCTGCCGGACATAGTTATGACGACAGGGGCGACTAAGTGGAAGAGAATCCTTTTAGAGATTCGCCGTGTTCACGAGAGAAGGCAGCCCGTCCTTGTCGGCACACGAAGTGTACAAGCCAGTGAATACATCAGTCAATTGCTCGAAGCTGAAAACCTGAACCACCAGATGCTTAACGCCGTCCGTCACCGCGAGGAGGCCCAAATCATCGCAGGCGCCGGTCAGGCGGGAAATATAACAGTGGCGACCAACATGGCGGGCCGGGGTACAGACATTAAACTTGGCCGGGGAGTAGCTGAATTAGGAGGGCTTCACGTCATAGCCAGTGAGCGTAACGAATCCGGCCGGATAGACCGCCAGCTCTTCGGACGATGCGCACGCCAGGGTGATCCCGGAAGCGCCCAGGCTATAGTTTGTTTGGAAGATGAGTTTGTATCTCGATACGCCAAAAACATAGTAGCCTATTTGAAAAAAAGACATGCTCTTAACACTGACGGAATCTCTTCGAAAACCACCAGAGCCGCATTTCGTCTGGCCCAGCGTCGTGCAGAAAAGCTGGCACTGCGTCAGCGAAAATCAGTAATGAGAACCGACCACTGGCTCGAAGAGCAGCTCAGCTTTTCAGGAAGAGAATAAGGAGAATGCTATGAAACGGCGTGACTTTCTCAGGACCGCAGGCTGTGGCACATTAGGGCTGATTGCATCCGGATGTTTGCTTCAAGGCAATGCCGCGGAATCGAAGACGAACGATTTTATGTCTCTGTTTGAGTCGGATGACCCGGCGGTAATGAAACTCACCGAAGAAATCTATCGGAAATGTATTTTAGGCAAGGTGTTTGAGCCGGAAGGTACTTTGAAGCACAATTGGATAGCGCCCGGCGGCGGCTATCGGGGACAGTGGATCTGGGACACGATGTTTGTGGTCGATCTGCTGAGTATCCTGCCCGGCAGGAAGAAGGTCATCCGGGATGTTTTCCAGAACTACTGGGATTTCCAGGTGCGTTGGAATGCGAAAATGCCGGACTATGCCCACGACATGATCCCCTGCATGATAGAACCGGCCAAGGAGAATTGGCTCGAATACCCGGCCTATTCTCAGATCCCGATTCTCGCCTGGGGCCTCGAACGAGTTTACAATCGCAACGGCGATAAGGAACTCCTCAAACAGTCTTTGAAAGCTCTGGAAAAGTTCCACGAGTGGTACTGGCGAGAACGCAATGTCACCAATATCGGGCTGATAGCGGTCGGCTCGTACAGCGGCGTGACGCAACATGCGCGTTTTGAAACATTCGATTATGAATGCAACATGGACGGATTGAAGATGACACATCATCCGAGGCGCACGGGTGAAAAGGAAGGCCCCTGGTATGGTGATACCTGCATAACAGGCAACACCTCTTTCCTCATCATGGCGGAGAAAAGTCTCGTTCGGCTGGCAAAAATCATGGGCGAGAAGGAAATGGCGGTTCGTCGGCAAGTCAGAATCGACAAATCGGTTGACGCCATGCGCACGCACATGTGGGACGAAGAAGCGGGCATCTTCCTGTCAGTCCAGCGTGATACTCTGGAGAAGGTCCCGGTCGCTACAATCGGAAGCTGGATGCCATTGGCGGCAGGCGTTCCCACCAAAAAGATGGCCGCCCGAATGGCAAAGCTAATGCGCAGTTCAAGCTGGAATACGCCGCTTCCGGTTCCCACCGTTGATCGCAAGGACAAGCGCTGGAAGTCCGATGGATTCTGGCGCGGCGACGTCTGGCCACCGACCAGCTATTTGGCAGCCAGTGGTCTGGCAAATTACGGCGAACACAAACTCGCCGCTGAAATTTCCGACAAGACCGTTGCCAACGCCATTAAAAACGGTATCAGCGAACACTACGACTCGATTTCGGGTAAGACGCTGGGCGTAGAGTATTTAGGAATGACCTGCACCATCGTTACCATGATGCTTGACGGACTCACCAGCAAATATAAGCTCTTGAAAAAATATTAACAGGAAAACGCGCCGGGATAAGTTAGCAAAGACCTGTCTATAAAAATGAATACAGGAACCACCAGCAAATTAACATGAAATGAAGTTATTTTAGGAGGTATCTGTGAGTGGTTTTGTGTGTTCTAATTAGCTGGCGGGGCCCAACCGAAAAATTTCAAAAAATGGATGGATGGTTATTGACATTTAAGTCTTGTGAGTAGATATTTGACTATACCAAAACGTGTTTATTAGGAGATTAAATCATGGCCGGATATTCTGGAAAGTTCTTAAGGGTAAATCTTAGTACAGGTCAGATTGACCAGGAAAATCTGGATATGGAACTGGCCATGAAATTTGTAGGAGGGCGCGGCTTAGCCTCATATTATCTGGCACAAGAAGTCAAACCGGAGGTCGAACCGTTCGATTCGGCAAATAAAATCATTTTTGCGACGGGTCCGCTTACAGGCTCTCAGGCACCGACTGGAGGACGATACATGGTAGTTACGAAATCGCCTCTGAGTGGTACTATTGCCAGCTCCAATTCGGGTGGTTTCTGGGGCGCAGAACTAAAACGCGCAGGGTACGATTTGATTATCGTGGAAGGGAAATCAGACAAGCCTTGTTACATACATATCAATGACAATACTGTCCAGGTTAAGGATGCGAATAAGTATTGGGGCAAACTGGTTTCCGAAACGACCGACCAGTTACTTCAGGAAACAGGAGACACCAAGGCTCGAGTTCTGACCATTGGTCCTGCCGGTGAAAAACTTTCGTTACTGGCTTGTGTGATGAATGACAAATACCGTGCCGCCGGCAGGTCGGGAGTGGGAGCGGTTATGGGCAGCAAGAACCTCAAAGCAATTGTGGTACGAGGTACAGGAAAACTGAGCCCGGCCAGAGATGATGAAACAAAGAAGGTATTAAAAAATATCAGGAAGAAAATCCGAGAGAACGATGTTACGGGCAAAGGCTTGCCTACATACGGTACGGCTGCGCTTGTGAATTTGATTAATCAGAGCGGAATTTATCCGACAAACAATTTCCAGGAGGCATATTTTGAAACGGCAGACAAAACATCAGGGGAGACGTTAGCTGAAAAATATCTGGTCAAGAATACGGCATGTTTCCATTGCCCAATTGCTTGCGGGAGATATTCAAAAGTCGATGACGTCGAAGGAGAAGGTCCAGAGTTTGAAACTATTTGGGCGTACGGTGCCAGTTGCGGCGTTGATGACCTGGTGGCAATAATCAAGGCGAACAAATGGTGCAACGAATATGGCATGGATACGATATCTGCCGGAGCAACGATTGCCTGCGCTATGGAAATGTATGAAAAGGGTATTATTGATTCAGATGCAATTGATGGACCTGCATTAAAGTTTGGCTCCGGCGAAGCAATCGTGGAATGGACACGTAAAATGGGAGCAGGTGAAGGATTTGGGGCGAAGCTGGCGCTTGGGTCCTACAGATTGGCAGAAGAGTTCGGAGTGCCGGAACTATCAATGTCGGTAAAGAAGCTGGAGTTACCGGCTTATGACCCGAGAGGTGTTCAGGGTCATGGCTTGCAATACGCCACATCTAACCGTGGAGGTTGTCATGTCAGGGGTTATATGATTGCTCCGGAAATTGTGGGATTACCGGAAAAGCTGGACCCCCACTCGATCGAAGGAAAGGCTGTATGGGTAAAAATATTCCAGGACTTAACGGCAGTAATTGATTCCCTGGGATTATGCCTTTTCACATCATTTGCTCTTGGACCAGATGACTATAAGGATATGTTCAACGCTATTGTGGGGCAAGACTGGACCAAAGAAACACTGCTTGAAGCCGGCGACAGGATATGGAACATAGAACGGATGTTTAATCTGAAGGCAGGTATCAGTCCTGAGCAGGACAAACTACCTCGACGCCTTCTAACTGAACCTATTCCGAAGGGGCCTTGCAAGGGACATGTACATCGTCTGCCGGAACTGTTGCCGGATTATTACAAAGAGCGTGGTTGGAATGAACAGGGATTACCGACGGAAGCTAAGCTAACTCAACTCGACATCGTATAAAGGAATAAAAGATATGGTCGTGGAAGTGAAGCTTTTTGCAACCTTTAGAGAAGGTCGCTTCAACGAAAGAGGATTGGAACTACCTGAAGAAAGTTCCTTGAGCGATTTATTGAAATATCTCACAATCCCTGAAAAAGATGCCAAGGTAATAATCGTAAATGGTCTGGCGGTGTCTGCTGTTGAGCATAAATTAAGCAATCATGACGTAGTTGCTATTTTCCCCCCAATTGCCGGAGGCTGAATACCTGCACTTCTTTTATCATCTTTAGAGTACATCAAAATATCCCAAGGTAAACAATGGAAGTAATTGACCAACGGCCACTGATGAAGAACTCTAACTCAAATACTAAGACTTCTGTTGCCTCAAATTTTTTGTTTTGCTATAAGTTATTTTACAATAGTATTATTCAATGGTCTTCTAACCGCAGATGGATGAACTCCCGCCTGCATTGCCATTAACATGCCGGCCGCCTCTATATAATTCTCTGCATATACAAACTTCTTATGTTCAGGATTATTCAAACAACTTTTATTTTCCCTAACTACAATTACTGGAATATTGGCATCTAAACATGCTTGATGAGGAATTCCGAAACAACCATAGGGAGACACCATGCAATCTACATCTTTTACACTGATTCCCTTGTCATGATTAATTCGAGGAGCTTTATGCAGACCTTTTAGTAAACAATGAATAAAGTTCTGTGTGATAATTTCCACAGCCATCCTCGGATCTACAACTTCAGCAAAGCCTTCTATAGAATAATCTACAGGGCCGTGAGCTACGGGTTTATTTAACTCATCCGCTATTAATTTTGAAGCTACCGCCTCAACCCCGCCAACCGGATTCACACCACCATGCTTAAAATAGTTTATAAGTGTATCTTTATCTATTGTAATGGGAGTTGCAATACCCAAAGCATCAAAATCGTGCTCTTTTATCTGCTTAACCAATTCTTTCCAGTTCTTTACTTCTCCAGTTGCTATCCCATCTTTCATCTGTGCTATTAGTATTAAAGGAACTCTAAGCTCAACTATTTCTGCATCTAATCCTATTGTTGCTCTTGCAGCAGATACAGCATTTATGGATTGATAATCTGCTTTGTTTACTGCTATTAAAACTCTATTCGAGTGGACCCTTTCTAAATAAATCTGTCCCTTCAAAAACTTGTCTAATATGCTTCCTTCAACGTATAAACAATTCTCGGGCATCTCATTTATATCTGATGCATTTACCACATTTGGATGTACAATAAGAGTATCACAGCAGGAAGCCAATAACCTGGCGGCCGCATTAGCATCGCCACAATGCCCGCCGATCTCACATCCAATCCCCGTAGGAATTATCATTACTGCATTCATGCGTTTCTCCGTGTTTTGGCCTAATCCGATACCAGCGTAAGCGGCCTGACGCAACTTGCCTGACGGCAAAGTTCTGCAAGTCTCAAGGTCTATTGTATTTATTCATCCGTGCGTTCAGAAATAGCAGGTAAAGCAGTGCTGACCTGACGAAGTTCCAGCACGGTCCCCATAGTCTGGGCCAACTCGGCCATGGAAATATTGAAGTCGACAATAGCCTTTATATGGGCCCGCTGAGCCTCCGCCAGAGCGGCCTGTGCCTGAAGTTTGACCAGAAGAAATTCTGGCGTTAGTCTTTCCCTGACCGGTTCCGAATCCTCCACTGCCTGTAGATGAATTCTTGACGCCTCGGCAGCGTCGGCTTGAAGTTGTATCTCCGCAAGGTTCGTCTCAATCAATCTCATCCTCCCCCTGGCCTGTATCGCCACCTGATCGGCAAGATTCTGCAAAGTGGAAACAGCCTTTCTGCGTTCAAGTCTTCTGCGGAGTAATTCGGCTTCTCGCTGACGGTTCCCAAGCGGAAATTCAAAAGACAAACCAACCGCATAACTGACATAGTCACCGCGATTGAAATTGTCCTGTGCCGAGCCCTGGCTATGGCTAATACCCTGTAATCTGCTCGAAGCAATCAAATCCAACCGGGACATCTCCTGGTTTTCCGCGACACGGATGTTAATATCAGCAACAGCAACGGCCACCCGGGCCTGCTGCATGACTGGATTTTTCTTCATGGCCAGCCTAAGAATATCAGACTGCTCAAGTTCGGCCGTCATCACGGCCGGAGAAGTCTGGGGTAGAATTTCCAGCTCATCGAGCAGGCTTACCTGCGGGTCGGCCATCAATCTAAGCAATGCATCCTGTGCGTCTATAACCGCTCTACTTGCCTGAAGCAGTATAGCCTCACGGGATTTTGCAGAAGCCGCCATCTGCTTGATCTGCACGTCAGTTGCGTCAATCTCTTGTCGGCCTAACACTTTTGTAAATGTCTGACGTGTTCTTTCCAATAGTTTCTGTAGAATCTCAAAGTCCCGGCGAGCCTGCAGAAGCCGCCAATACGCCGATATGACCTGCGTCGAAACATCTTCGGCCTTTTGACGAAAACCAAGAACAGCAACATCATGATTGAGCCTGGCTATGTTCACGCCCGCAAGATTAGTCTGCTTCCATGCGTCACGCAGAAGCGGCTGCTTAACCTGAAAAGCAAGTATCGGCTCATATCTTGTGGGCAATGACCTGTTGGATAAATCGTCCCAGCTTCGGGTTAAGGCATAGCTCAAAGACCATTCCGAGCCGGTGACGCCTTTCTGCTTGATTCCCGATTCTAATAAACGAACATCCGATTGGCCGGGCTGAAAAATACTGTTAACAGGATTATCGTCCTGCTCGTAATTCATGCTTCCGAAGGCGGTCACGTCAAATTCCGCGGCAGCTTTGGTTATGTCCTGTTTGGCTATAGAAGGATCGAAACTCACTACTCTGATTTCAGGGCTGTTGGCAAGAGCCCTGACTATGGCCTGTTCGATTGTAAGGGTGATAATCTTTCTGCCCGTGTTGGGGTCAATAACAATTTCAACATCTTCCAGAATCCCATCAGGAGTTGGAATTGGTTTAAGCAGAGCCAAAGATTGCAGCGGGTCGGCTCGCTGCTGGGGACCTTTATCAGACAGAGCCTGCTGATAAGAAGCCAGAGCACTCTGTTCATCAACTTCATCGGAAACACAACCTGCTAATTGGGCTATCAGTAAAATAAAGAGAATACAGGACAGAGGACAAAAAATAGATAATAGATAACCTGATTTTGCCGTAAGGCATCCTGAGGACTGACTTTTGACTTCCGGTACACCTGGATTTGAACGATTGGCAACTATAAAAGCATCTCCTTTAGGACTCATTTAAAACTCCTCAATCTATCTTCTTGAAGCCGAGAAAATAATCTCAACATGCTCACCGGCCGGCCTGCTCGATTTGTTAGGCACTTCTATGCGAACTCTCAACGTTCCACTGGCCGCATCGGCGACTGCGGCTATGTAAATAATGCTTCCTTCCACCGACACCCTGTTCGGGTTCGGAAACAGAACCTTTGCCTTTTTTCCGGCACTTAGATCCATGGCCTGGATTAAAGGTACGGGAACATCAATCCAGAGCGGATCGGTCTGGACAACACGAACCACATCAGTCATGGCATTAATTGATTCACCGGCCTCGACATGAATTTTTTCAATCCTTCCATCTATCGGACTGGCCAGACGCATCTTTTCAACCTGCACCTTTGCTTCATCGTATTTTCTCTCGGCCTGTTCGTGTTCGAACCTGGCTAGCTGAAGTGACAACTCGGCCATCTTAACACTTAACTTGGCATGTTCTACCTCCAACTCCGTTGCCGCATTCTGAGCGGCCGCTTTTTCCAGCTTCTGAAGGTCAACTTTTTTCTGGGCTAAAGATGCATTACTGGCCTGTATTTGCGTAGTATCGGCGCTTGCCGCCTGGAGCTGAGCAAGCTGTATCTGCTCGACAGCATCGTCCTGCTGGGCAAGCACCTGTCCGGTTTTTATCCACGCACCTTCGGTGAAATGAACTTTGGCAATACGTCCCGGAAGAACATACGACAGAGTTATATCCGAGCTGGGATTAGTAATTGCTCTTACTCTCGAATCTAATGGTGCGGCTCCACCCATCAGGGGTTCCAGGTACAACACATTAAGCAACACAACACAAATAATACCTGTCGCGACATAGCCGCGACACGACGGGTAAAAATCCATAAAGCTTTTTTTCAGAACCATAATATAAAACCTCACTTATCTGATAAATTTACTCTATCATTATATCCATATATCGGACAAAAATGCAATTGAAATTGCGCATCCCTATTTATCGGAACTTTCAATCGTTCGCTTTATTTCCAATTTCATCGGAACCCGGCAGCCGTATTACCATACCCGCTGCTGCATCTCTTATTTCTTATAAAAATGTAATCATATCCAGAATATCATCACTTAAAGCCAAAAAAAAACGTTACTTTCAGATACAGGCTGGCACTTCTATATAGTTTCAAACATAAAAAAGGAAGGATTGATTGTACAAAACTTTTTTAAAGACACGTGATGATGCCATTATGGAGGAAGACAAAATGAAGCGTATATGGAAAATGCTGAGAGGTAATCGCTGCTCACAGAAACAACAACCCATCCACGGGAAACCCGTATTTGAGAATCTTGAACCAAGGCTCCTATTGAATGCGGTTCCTTATATACAGGACTTCAGCCTTGGCAAGCCCGATGCGGCCGCTGGCTGGGACTACTACTCGGACAACGAGGGGCGGATTGAGGTCGTTAGCGGCCGTTTGCAAATGGATGATACGGCAGGCAACAGTATCTACTCTTCAAATGAGGCGATTTTGCATGTGGACCTGACCGGCAAGACCGGTGTAACACTGACGCTGGACCACTGGAGCCTGGCAGATGAGAATGATGCCCTTCCCGACAGCTTCGCGGGCCAGTTTAAGGGCGATGGGATAGCCTTGAGTGTCGATGGTCTGAACTGGGTGAAAGTAACAGATCTGACCATTAATTTCACTAATCAATCTTTCAAACTGGATTCTGCCCTTGAGCAGGCCAAAATCGCCGCCAACAGTGCGGACGTTTCGGATGTTCAAATCAAGTTCCAGCAGTATGACAATTACTCCGCGTCCACAGATGGGCGACAATTCGATAATATCAAGATCCAGTCTACAACAGTCGTTGCCCAGGCGGTTCCTTATTTACAGGATTTCACCCTAGGCCAGCCCGATGCCACCGGAGGCTGGGAATATTACTCGGACAGCGAAGGCCGAATCCAGGTTGTCAGCGGCCGTCTGCGTATGGACGACATTGCAGGAAACAGCATCTACTCTTCGAATGAGGCAATTTTACATGTGAATTTAACCAATACGACCGGTGTAACACTGACGCTGGACCACTGGAGCCTGGCTGATGAGGCAAATCCTCTTCCCAGCAGTTTTTTAGGCCAGTATAAAGGCGATGTGATAGCGTTAAGTGTTGATGGTCAGAACTGGGTCAAGGTAACGGACCTGAACGCTAATTTTACCAATCAATCATTTGACCTGGATACTATTATTCAGCAGGCCAAGATCGCCGCCGGCAGTACTGACATTTCGAATGTTAGAATCAAATTCCAGCAATATGACAATTATTCCGCGAACACAGATGGCCGTGAATTCGATAATATCAAGGTCAAAGCCACTTCGATTGCTCCAGAAATGGCTGTTCTGGGTAATGGTCAAATCATTGTTGACGGGGATACTACCCCGAATTCTACCGACCATACGAACTTTGGCAGTATTTTCCAAGGCGGTTCTATAGTGCGAACGTTTACAATAATGAACACTGGCGCTGCCGCTCTTAACATTTCGGGTGTTCAATGGACAGGTAGTTCAGACTTTAACGTGGTCCAGCAGCCAGCTTCTGTGGTTGCCGAAAATGGAGGAACTACAACATTCAAGATACAGTTTGCACCCAGCAAGTCCGGCCTTCATACCGCGACGATTCTGATTGCCAACGATGATGCTAATGAGAATCCGTACGACTTCGTGATTCAGGGCACCGGCCTGACTGTCCCAACTGAGCCGGAGATAGACGTTATAGGTAACGGTTATATCATTGTTGACGGGGATACCACCCCGAATTCTATCGACCATACGAACTTTGGAAGTGTTCAACAGGGCAGTTCTACCGTGCGAACGTTTACAATAATGAACACCGGAACAGCCACTCTTAACATCACGAGCGTTCAACGGACAGGGAGCTCAGACTTTAGCGTAGTCCAGCAGCCCGCTTCTGTCGTTGCAGCCAATGGAGGAACCACAACATTTAAGATACAGTTTGCACCCAACAGCTCCGGCCTTCGTACCGCAACGATTCAGATTGCCAATAACGACAGTAACGAAAATCCATACGATTTTGTGATTCAGGGTACTGGCCTGGCTATCCCAACCGTGCCGCAGGCTATTCCTTATATACAGACATTCAGCCAGGGCAAACCCGATGGTAGCGATGGTTGGGAGTATTTTTCCGACATAGATGGCAGAATCCAAGTCGTAAACGGCCGTCTGCGTATGGATGATTCAACCGTAGATTCTATTAAGTCTCTTAATGAGGCAATTTTGCATGTGAATTTGACCGGCAAAACCGGGATTACACTGACACTGGATCACTGGAGCCTAGCCGATGAGGTTGACACTATTGCCGATAGCTTTATAGGCCATTTAAAAGGCGATGGGATAGCTTTAAGCGTCGATGGCCTGAACTGGGTGAAGGTAACAGATCTTTCTGTTAATTTCACAAATCAGACGTTCACCTTAGATACACTACTGCAACAAGCCAAAATAGCTGCCGGCAGTACAGACGTTTCAAATGTTAGAATCAAATTCCAGCAGTTTGATAATCAATCCGCGAACACAGATGGACGTGAATTCGACAACATTGTTGTCAATTTCGGCACTAATCAGGCACCTGTTATCTCCTCAGTTACGGCCAGTCCATCTGCAATTTCAGATACAGATACTTCCCAGTTACAGGTAATTGCATATGACCCGGATAGCGGCCCTAATCCGTTGACATATACTTGGTCTGTACCTACGGGTGCTGGTAGTCTGAACAATGCAAATATTGTCAATCCGATATACACACCGCCGGATGTGAATGCCACACAGACTTTTACACTGACAGTCAAGGTCTCAGACGGTGCAAACATAACTTCAAAAACGGTCGACATTACGGTAACGGACTCAATCCCTGTTAATCAGGCGCCAGTTATCTCCTCTGTTACGGCCAGTCCATCTACAATCTCAGATACAGAGACTTCTCAGTTGCAGGTGACAGCGAGCGACCCGGATAATGGTCCTAATGCGTTGACTTATAGCTGGACCGTACTATCCGGCCAGGGCAGTCTGAACAATCTTAACTCAGCCAATCCGATATACACCCCGCCGGATGTGAATACCACACAGACCTTCATACTGACCGCTAAGGTCTTCGACGGCGCGGCCGTAACCTCAAAAATAGTTAACATTACGGTAACAGACTCAATTCCCGGCCCCCAGATACTTCTATCAGAGGACTTCAATGATAGCAATCACAGCGGCTGGACACTTGTAGATCAGGGCACTCAAGGTGGCTCAATGGCCTGGTCGGCCGCAACCGGCGTTATGGTCCAAAGCTCAAATGTCCACACGCCAACTTTTGATGGGGTGGCTAGATTAGGAACATATGCACACTGGCAGGCCGGCACCGGCTGGACAGACTATACAGCGGCTGCCACCATTAAATCCAATGACAATGACATTATCGGTATAATGTTCCGCTATCAGGATGAGAATAACTACTATAGGTTTACATGGGACAAAGAGCGGGGCACTCGTAACCTGGTTAAAAACGAAAATGGCCAGTTTACCATCCTGGCACAAGATTCCGTTCCATACGTTACGGGCAAGAGTTATCAGGTTAAGATTGCCGCCCAGGGCAGCTCATTAAATGTCTCTATAGACGGCAGCCCAGTTTTCTCGGTAAACGACAGCACCTTTTCATACGGGTCAATAGCGTTATACAGCTGGGGTAATACTGGCAGTTACTTTGATGATATCTTAGTTGAGGGTTTGTCCGGAGCCAATCAGGCACCTGTTATCTCATTAGTGACGGCCAGTCCATCTGAAATTTTAGATACAGAGACTTCTCAATTACAAGTAGTTGCATATGACCCGGATAGCAGTCCTAATCCGTTGACATATACTTGGTCTGTACCTACGGGTGCTGGTAGTCTGAACTATGCAGATATAGTCAATCCGATATACACCCCGCCGGACGTGAGTGCTACACAGGTCTTTACTCTGACGGTTGAGGTCTCAGACGGCGCGGCCATAACCTCAAAGACAGTCAATATTACAGTAAAAGACACACTTCCCGGTTCCCAGATACTTCTTTCCGAGGACTTTACCGATGGCAATTATGATGGCTGGTCACTTGTAGATCAGGGTACTCAAGGTGGCCCCATGGCCTGGTCGGCCACAACCGGCGTTATGGTCCAAAGCTCAAATGTCCACACGCCAACTTTTGATGGGGTGGCTCGATTAGGAACATACGCATACTGGCAGGCCGGCACCGGCTGGACAGATTATACAGCGTCGGTCACGATGAAGTCCAATGACAATGACATTATGGGTATAATGTTCCGCTATCAGGATGAGAACAACTACTACAGGTTTACCTGGGATAAAGAGCGGGGCACTCGTAACCTGGTTAAAAACGAAAACGGCCAGTTTACTATCCTGGCGCAAGATTCCGTTCCGTATGTTACAGGCAAGAGTTATCAGGTTAAGATTGCCGCCCAGGGCAGCTTATTACAGGTCTCTATAGACGGCAGCCCTGTTTTCTCAGTAAACGACAGCACCTTTTCGTCCGGGACTATAGCGTTATATAGCTGGGGTAATACGGGCAGTTACTTCGATGATATCATGGTATCATCGTAGAAAATCGCACCTATATGTAAACAAAGAGTACTTCAATGCTGTTGCGGTTCTAAAGCTATGAAAAACGTATGTACAGATTTCTTATAAGAAATAGTTAGTTTTTTGGAGGACCAAATTATGAAAGGTTACAAAATAAAATGGGCGCTGATATGTATTCTGGTAGTTATATTTTATATCACTAACTTTGTTGAAGCCCAGCCAATGAGCCCGCCCTCAAATAATAATTGTCAAAATGCGATGCGTATAGGAGAGGTTATTAACCAGGCATTCAACACTTCATATGCAACTTTCGACGGTACAGGACACTGCACGAGCAGCCCGAATATCTGGTATCGTTATACTGCTTTACGCAGCTGTAATGTTACTGTCAGCCTCTGTGGAAGCAATTACGATACAGCATTGACAATCTATAGAGGTTCTGAGTGCTTTCCTGAGCAAGATAATATGATCGGGTGCAATGATGACGCCTGCGGCCGACAATCCGAAATCACTTTCCCGGCGACAGCCGGTAATGAGTACCTGATTGAAGTCGGTGGATTCGGAGTCAGCATCGGCACCGGGGTAATAAGTATCAGTTGCGATTCGGAACCGCCAGTAAACCTTAACAACGATGACTGTCAGAACGCAAAACTAATCGGCAACGTAACCGGCCTGACGTTCGACACCAGCAATTCAACATTTGACGGCCCCGGCCACTGTTTGACAAGTCCGAACATCTGGTATATCTATACAGCTACATGCACGGGCGAAGCCATAGTCAGCCTGTGCGGCAGCGGCTACGATACCAAGATGGCCGTCTATAGCGGAGGAGGCTGTAATCCTTCACTCAACAGACTGATAGAATGCAACGACGACGGCTGCGGCTGGCAATCCGAGATAATCCTTGATGTAACCGCCGGACAGCAGTACCTCATCGAAGTCGGCGGATTCGGCGACAACACCGGTCAGGGGCTGATAAGTGTCAGTTGTGAGGGCTCAGTACCAACATCACAATCAGACCTCGGTGACGCACCGGATAGTACCAACAATTTCGGGCGTAATATGACCGCATATCCCAAGGGAGGCCCTTCGGGAGTCAGGGCCCATTATCCGACCGTCTTTAACGACGGCAGAACCACAGGTCCTTTCGGTCCGATTCACCTGAATGCTCAGGCAGTGGTGGCCCATCTGGGTAAGAATATTACCGGTGAAAATGAGGCCGACACAGGCCCGGACCAGGACATCAC
>VRUK01000061.1:0-17872 GCA_019456195.1 Planctomycetota bacterium
TGCATTCAAACGGCTTATTTCGTGTCTGGACGGCGTCAGGCTGCATCGACCATCCTCAGATGGCCTGCTTCGCCTTCGGCGCCGAAGCAAAAATGCTCGTTTTCGGTGCTACGATTCATTTTGTTAGTCACTCTTAAACTTCCTGGGAGAATGTAAAAAATGGCGTTAGAACGCAGGGATTATAGGGCCCAGTTAATCGTTGCAATTGCAAATAAATTTGTTCTTGCTGTTGTATGTCATCACATTAAAATAAAATCATGGAATTTTGTACATCGATTCACTGCATGGACGGCCGGATACAGGGGCCCATTCTGGACTATTTGAAGGGCGGTTATAATGTGAAGTATGTTGACGCAATCACTGAGCCGGGGCCGTGTAAAATAATCGCTGAAAATAAGGACGTCAGTGCGGTTAATTCGATTCTCCAGAGAGTAAAAATTTCGATAAATGTTCATAAATCAAACCTGATTGCCATATCTGGGCATTACGATTGTGCGGGAAATCCAAGCGAGGCTGAAGTACAAAAAGGACAAATAAAGCAATCTATTGAATACTTCAAAAACTTATACCCCAACACCGAAATAATCGGCCTCTGGATTGATGATAGCTGGGAAGTAAGCTCGGTGTAATTCATCAATCACTGAAATTCAACACTGCATTGGCTTTGTTTGGCTTTGAAATTGGCTTTGTTTTGGGTTAAATTGGGTTTGTTTTTGGCTTTATTGGGTTTGAATTGGCTTTGTTTTGTCCGAATAACCAATTGTCCAATTACTCGTATTTACTTGTCACAAAAGAGCTTATGCCAATTTCGGTGTTTCTGAAATTGGGTTTGTTTTGCATAAAAGGCTTATAAATTCGTACGTAAGAATTCGTAGAATTTATATAGCCTAAACTCGAAATCCGAAACAATATCAAAATCTAAATGACTCAAATTCAAAACAACTCCTTTGAGGCAGAAAAGGTGCGCCTCTATAATTAGACGAGTGTGCAGTTTTGAGTCGAAAAAAGTCTCGAATTTAGATGCTGAATTATTGTAACTCGATATGGGATAAGGAGATAAAAATTTTTGAAATATTTTATTTTTGTTTTTGAGAGTGAGCGTTTTTGACTGATATTTTGGCATGGTTCAAAACAGGGTAACACTTTTCTTAATCCGTCGGACCGCTGTATTGCCCGTAACTTCTGCTTTAACAGAATGTTAGAAGTATTTTTGGCCGTTGTGCTATCTTGAAAAGTGTTACCCTTGAGCATATCAGATTGAACCATGCCGATATTTTTGCCACCCCCGACCCCCGGCAGACAAGCAAGTAGGCACACACCGAGGGTAAACTCCGGCACACCGAGAACACAGAGGTTTTATAGATTTAGCCGGATAAATCCAAGAATATTAGGGAATAAGAGGATTAGCCCTTCGTCTCCGCTCAGGATGAAGGGGAGAGGATTAGAGATTCAAGAATTGGGGATTTTTGGTGGTTTTTCTTAGTTTTTTAGTGTTTTTTGTCGAAAATTGCTCGATTTTGACTGTTTTAACGGCAAAATAAGGCAAAAATCATAAGAAAGAATGACATATCAGAAGACAAAGGGAACGATGTCGTTGTTGGGACAGGACGTAGTCTTAAAGATAGCATATACGTAAAGCGCGTACGCGCTTTACGTATAACGATTATGAATTTAGAACAATCATATGTTAAAAAGAGGATGTTATTTTAATGCTACAAAGGTGGGGGCTTGACGCCGGATCATCATTTAGCGCATCAGGGCAACCACGCGGGGTTGCCCCTACTATGCAAGGCATGTTCTATTGTCCAAGTCAGCTTTGTCAAAAGAAACCGGCTTTCGTCCACTTGGCAGTTCGGACTGTCGATCCGAAGACAGAAAAAGTCAAATTATTTTGTCGTTTTCCTTGACAGATTAAAGTTTGTTTGTATTTTATGAGGATACAGCAGCAGCGGGAATGCCTCTGAATGACGAGAAGTTCGGGATGTTATACGGAAACCATATAAGATCCCTAATAAGAAGGAGAACTGGGCTAAGTCGTTTCCAAGATTTTACTTATGGACTTTTGGTAAAGGGGTGTTATACGGACACTCAGAGAAGTCTGGCGTCTTATACGGAAACCATATATACATTGTTGGGCTACGCAAATGCCCCATGCGTAACTTAACAAAATGAAATGGGGTACAGGAGAAAAAATATGAGTTGGTATCTGGAAGTATTGAAGAAGTATGCAGTGTTCACGGGACGTGCACGTCGCAAAGAATACTGGATGTTTGTACTTTTCAATGTGATTATTGGCTTTGTACTTGAATTTGTAGAGGTACTTGTAGGAGGCCCAGGAATTATTGCAACTATTTACGCACTCGCTGTATTTCTACCAGGATTAGCAGTATCTGTTAGAAGGCTCCACGATGTTGGCAAAAGTGGCTGGTTTATGTTTATAGCTTTAATTCCACTGGTTGGAGCAATTTGGCTTCTCGTATTGGATTGTACAGATAGCCAACCTGGGGAAAATCAATACGGGGCTAATCCAAAAGGATTGTAATGCCCAACAAATCGCTCCACTTGACTTGCGGGCAAACGGCACCCGCAAGCAAGTGAGCTCTAACGTTCGCAAAAAGTATAACGAATGAAAAGAAAACGCACATAATAACTTGTTCGCAGGAAGAGAAGAACATATGAAGGCGTTTTCAATTTTCCTCGTTTTGATCGACATATGTTTGGCCTCATGCCAAAAAGAAAAGTCGCCTAAACGTTCCAATCTACCCTCTTACCCGAACAATTCTTCGGAATTCAAGAATGCTACACCGCCTCGATTTCATGATTTGATGAATGGGATGACCGAGGATGGCGTATTGAGCATACTTGGCGAACCAATGGGAGTGAGGGATCTTTGGGCGGGTGGGAGCTGTTTTGCTGGCAGCATTTTCAGTTATTTACCTACTAAGTAAAATCATCCATTATGATTAGATTCTACGTTTTGACGCGACAATATAACCAAGTGTTAAATTTATCATCTCAAATCAACCAGCGTAGATAAACGAACGTTATCCGCCTTTTCCATAAATTGAATTAAACATTAAATCTTGACAAATCGGCATTTGTTTGTATTTTGCGAGTCAAACAACAGTGGCTGGGATTACTTTGAACAAAAAGAATTTCGGGATGTTATACGGAAACCATATAAGATCCCTAATAAGAAGGAGAACTGGGCTAAGTCGTTTCCAAGAGATTACTTATGGACTTTAGGTAAAGGGGTGTTATACGGACACTCAGAGAGGTCAAGCGTCTTATACGGAAACCATATATACATATTTAGCAAAAGGAGATTAAGATGGCCCGTCGTTCTCATCATGTGCGAGGCAGGCTAAAATCACAAAGCTTCAGATACATCGTTCCGGTTTTACTTATTATTGTTTTAATTCTTGCTGTTATTTATAGTCGTTTCGATAAGGATGAAGGCGCTAATGATATTGCGAATTCCGCAACTAAAACTAATATAACGGAAATCAAGACACCTGAACCGCAGCGGGGACCATTGCTGCAGCCCCTGTTCGAACCACGACCCCCACCACCACTGGAACCAATACCGGAGCTGGTACCTGAACCGCATCCGGAATTACCGATGGCTGCACAGAAACAGGATTCGCAGGGTGTTGCAACGGTGACGGATGTTGCACCTAATCCGGAAACAAAAGCGCTGATTGAACAAGCAATGACGTTGATCAGCGATGAACCCAGTAGTATTGTAGATGCCCGTACAAAATTGATTGAGGCATTACCAATGACGATGAGCAGACAACAGCGGACACTTATCATGGACCAAATATCGGCGCTCGCCGATAAAATGCTTTTAAGCATTAAGTTAGATGGCTTGTTCCAGGATTGGCATAACTACAAAGTTGGTTGGCCGGAAACTGGCAAAGAAGGTGTATATTCTGAGCATGATATAGATATTAAAGAGTTTTATTATATGACTGATAATAACTACTTGTACCTGTTCTTTAAATGCACACCAAGTATTCTGGAACGGTATCAGAAATACAGCTTTAGTGGTACTTTTGCGTGGCTCTATATTGACAGTGATTCAAACAAAGATACTGGGGCTACAAAGATAATCCGTTGGGGTGGATCTGGCAATTCTGCAATGTTGGGCACAGAATACAGAATCAGCGTTCCCATAGGGGTTTATATTTCTTCAGTGCTACAGAGTTCCGGATGTCATATTGAATATCATATGCACAAATGGGATTCCTCGTCAAAAGACTTCTCAATCCAAATCAGAAAGGAGTCTTCATACCACCCCAATTCTCTCATCGCTCACGGTGACGATGGTATCGAAATAGCCTTATTGTTGTCGGATATCCAGATGTCCCAAGGACAGAAATTTGATTTCATCTGTTTAGATGCGGCACATTATGCAAACAGAATACAGGTAAAAATTGAATAGATCACTGTCCAATAACCAAATCCAGTGGACTCGTTACACTCGCCGCTGATCCGAATCGTTATAGAACGAATATGATATCATATGATTATAGACTTTGGGCAAAGGGAAGATAGACAAGTAATATAAAAAATCAAAAAGCAAGTATCAAAATTACAGTGTAAAAATTAAAAACTGGATTCCTGCTTTCGCAGGAATGACAAATTAGAGCAACCACGGGGGTTGGCCGTACATTTAACGGCACGACGGGGCAGATACGTATTGAGGGCGGTTCACGAACCGCCCCTACATTGATAACGACGACGGGACATCAGGTAATTTTGTGACAGATTAGGGCAACCACATGGGGTTGCCCCTACATTGGATGACAGGATTTGCGATCGAACAGAATCAATCCGGCACAACAACATCGTATCTGGGTTCATAGCCCCGATGCCAATACTGTGACCACAAATCCTCCAACTCTACGGCTGCTATGTGAGTATCGACGTAACTGAGATTGATTGCACGCCGGTGTCTGGCGATACAAAACCTGTGCATACTGGCTATCTGGCCGTTATCGCCATCAAAAGAGTTCGATGGAGGCGGATCGGTGCTCCGAGGCCAGGCGTCCACCCACATCCCATCGCCAAACAAAGGGACATCAGGGCGAGTATCAGAGAAGTTCTGGAAGTAACGGCCGTGTTCCGGATTGCTCGTCTCAACTTGATAATATCCGCTTGGCTGAAGCCATGAATTGATCGTGTAGCTGCCCTCAGCATAGCTTTCGCCAACGCCACCCCACCAGAAGGACCAGGACCGAATAGCGGTGCCCCGCTGCAAAGACTCGCCATCGGCCCGCTCTGTCACGGACGGGCAAATGATAACCTGCATGACACCTTCGAAGGCGGCCTGGGGATCTTTTTCGTATCGCTCGTCCCCGAGAAAGGGAGCAATCAAGTGGAACCAATATGGGTTGCTGGGCCCACCTACGCCCATAACCTTGCCGTCATAGTTTTCTGTGTAACATACCATTGCCAGCGTTTGCTGTCTAAGTTGAGAGGAGCAGACAACTTTCTTTGTTTGTTCCCGTACTCTGCTTAAGGCGGGTAACAAAATAGCCAGAAGCAAAGCAATTATTGCAATGACAACCAATAACTCAATCAGGGTAAAACCATATCGCCTATTCATAGCTCGCCAACTCCTTCCATCTAACCTACCAGTTTTGGCCAGGCTCCAACTAATCTATATATTTTCTAAAGACTGTCAAAAAATGTCAAGTACTTTTTGTGTGGAGGAAAGCAGGAAAATCAGGGTTGTTCGAGGAAGGGGCTCTTGAAGGGGTTTTTCTTATTCAGGCTGGCTGATGCAGCGGCGTGTTGGTCGGAGGTTTTCATTGGTTTTGCGGGTACGGTGAGGGATATGTTGTTCCAGGATGCGGAGATTTGACCTGGGGCTGAGTGATTAGTGATTATCCCCTGGGGATCAATTGATGATTGATTATTAGAGGCCGGGTTTTGATCTTGGGTGTTGAGCGATAAGGCGAAGATAATAACGGCTTCGGATAATTCGGCGAAGTTGATGTCCTTTTGTTCGCCCTGATAAAGAATCACATCCAGCCAGGCGGAGGTGTTATCCCGGCCGGTCTCGGTTTTTATGGGGTAGTCGCCGAAGATGACGCGGGCGATGTGGAATTCACAACTTACCGGGCCGGATGAAATCTTCATTGATTGATTAAGTTGCATCTTGTCCGGTATTTTCAAGTCGGCGATATTGCCTTCGAACAGCAGGCGGAGGCGGAGGTCTTTTGCTTTGATGGTTGCGTTTTTCAAGCGGTCGAGTGAGATATGAGTATCGCCGCGGTCGGTGGCGAAAACGACGGCGCCGAGGATGTCGGATTTGTCCTGGACGGCGAAGGTGGTTGCGGAGGAGTAGTCGTAGCCATCGTGCAGGCATTGCAGGCGCATGGCGACGGGTGCGGAGCCGGAGTTCCAGTAGGCCAGCAGGGGGCGTCTCTGGTTCCAGAGGTCGCCGATATTTACCGAGCCGAGTGTGTAATCGGGATGGAGGTATGTCGTGCCGATGATGTCGTGTTTGTCGGGGGCGTTGCGGGTGAAGGTTTCGATTTCCAGGCGGGGTTCGGGCAGGTCGGTGAAGTAGCGGAAGAAGACCTGCGGGCATTCGGCGCCGATGCGGTGGGCGTCGAGGGATTCATGAGCTTTGCTTTCGGGGAGGAAATTTATTTTGTTGTTGGTTGCTCTTTGGATGAAGGCCTGGGTGCTGTCTCGCAGGAGTGTGGCATAACAGCGGCTGTGCGGGCCGGACCACTGGCGGGTCGGGGGGTGGAAGCGGCGTGCGAGGTGGTACCAGGCGGAACGGTTCAGCTCGCGCAGGAGCCTTTGCGAGGCGGGGTCTTTGACGTGGCGGAGCATGCGGGAGAGTTCGTTAATTGCCACGACCGTATATGTGGGGCTGTTGTACTCGCGGAATGAGCCCTGTTTGAAGGTGTATTCGTAAAATGTTTTGAGGCGTTTTTTTCCGTAGTCGGTGAGTTCGGGGACATCGAAGAGTTCGCCGGCGGAGAGCGTGACATAGGTGCCCATGATGGCGATATTGGTATAGCCGGGGCCGACGTTTCGTCGCTTGATGGAGTGTGCGGCGTGGATGATGGAGTCTTTGAGAAGCTGCTGCAGGTCGTCGGGGAGGCGGTGCATGTGGTCGTGAGCGATTTGGAGAAGCTGGGTCCCAAGGAAATCGGCCCAGTTCCAGTCGGGTGGTGACATTTTTTCGAGAGGTTCTTCGGCGAACCACGACCAAATTCCGTAGGTGCGGCTGTTGGGGTCCTGGTCCTGAAGGGAGATGACTTTGCGGAGTATGTCGCGAGCGCGTTTGAGGCGGTCGGAATCCTGGCTGTCGAGCAGGGCGACTGCGTAGTTGATGGAGTCTCGCGGCGGGTGGACATAGCCGTCTTTGAGGGTTGTGTGGTAGCCCGGGGAGGAAAATGGCCGGCGAATCATACGCTCGGCGGGGTCGTAACGGGCATCCTGTTGGCTGAGGGCCTTTAGGAAGGCATCTTTTTGCTGTTGTGATGAGAAAAGCTCGGCGGCGGAGCAGATGGCTGGGATGCACAGTAGGGTCAGCAGGGATATTGTAGATAATTTTGCTCGCATACGGCTCATTTGTATCGCTCCACTATATCGATATTTTTGCTGGTTTACAGGTTGGGGATTATAATATCTGAACCGCTGCGGCAAGTCCAGTTGTTTTGATAGACGACAATATAGCTGGTTTTGTGTGTGAATCGTTGTGTGCGGCGGAAAATATGTTTTGTTCTTATCCTGCTATTTGGTATAATAGCACAATCTTGCTATGTTCGTATTGCGTATTTGATATCGTGGATAATGGATAGTAAAAATGGCTGAAAAAGTTTCGTTAGTAAAGCTGCTTGATAAAGACAAGTTCGAGAAAATCGAGAGTATTTTTCGCAGGCATTTCCAATTAGGTTTGGAGGCGAGGAATATTCAGGGTAAAGAGGTCAGGCAGATGTGCAGCGGCGATTGTCATCCGGCGTTTTGCAGGATTGTTAAGAGCAGCAAGACAGGGCTTCGCAGGTGTAACCGAGAGCGTCGGCGGAGCCTTGAGACGGCGATAGAGACCGGTCAATCTTATATTTCGCTTTGCCATGCGGGTATAGTTTTGGTTTGTGTTCCGGTGATGGATAAGGACAAGGCGCTGGGTGGTATATTTTTCGGCAAATGTCTGTGGGAGCCTGTAACGCAAATATTAATCAGGGATGTCGAGAAACGGTTAGACGGTATTCATGTGAACAGGAAGAGACTGACGGCGGCGATGCGTGAGCTTCCGTTTATACAGGGCCGGAAAATCGACAAGGCGGCGCAGTTTCTGTTTGACTTGCTGTATGAAGTGGCCGCTTTTGATCCGCGCGTTATCAGATGGCGGCGTGAGCGTTCGGAGCAGCAGTCGCAGATTGGCGAGTTTATCCAGGAGAAGAAAAAGCTCGGCACGGAGTGGCAGTATCCTCTTGAGAGCGAGCGGGAGCTGATGAGCAAGGTCAAAATCGGCGACAGAACTGGTGCTAAAGAGATTCTTAATTCGATACTCGGGACGATATTGTTCAAGACAATCGGGGATTTGGGGATACTTAAGGCGCGGATGCTGGAGCTTCTGAGTATTCTGAGCCGGTCGGCGGTGGAGGGTGGGGTGAATATTGATATTATGCTTGAGAAGAATCTGAATTATGTGAACAAGGTGATGCGGATTAACAATCAGGAAGATTTGTGCGCCTGGATAAGCATGGCTTTGAACGAATTTATCGAGCTGGTTTATTCTTCACAAGACGCTCGTAAGGTGACCCAAATCCGGCCGGCAATAAATTATATCGATGCTAATTATAATAAGCCTATAACTCTTGCCGACGTTGCCAGGGCTTCGTATCTGAGCGTTTCGCGGATGGCCCATATATTCAAAGAGCAGATGGGTATTACTGTCATAGATTACCTGACAAGTGTTCGGATAGAACGGGCAAAACAATTATTGCTGGCGACTGATCAGAACTGTACGGAGATTTGCTTTGAGGTCGGCTATAATAATCAAAGTTATTTTACTCGGACTTTTAAGGGGCTTGTCGGAATGACGCCGCTGCTGTTCCGGACAAAGAATCAACGAAAATAAAAGATTTCCACACCTTTATAATCGTATTGCATATTTGGGGCAGCACTTAGGGGCGGCATTGCTATGATGGCAATAGTTTTTGGAGAGGGCAGGAACTCTTATCTTGACAGTTTGGGGGATACTTAGCATACTATCGGTGTTTATTGGTAATATTGAGTTATATTATATCGCTGATGTTTGTGGATTCGAAGCTCCGGGCATTTGCGAAGGGGCAAGTTTCGCAGGAATGGCACGTCACATAATCAAGCTTGACGCAATAGCAGCACCTGGAATAACGTATAGCCGGAACCGGTATTTATGACGAAGCAGATTGCTATTTTGGGTTCGACGGGTTCGATAGGCAGAAATGCTCTTCGGGTAATCGATGCGCTTGGGCCGGGTTATTCGGTTATCGCGTTAAGCGCTCACAGCAACGTTGAGCTTTTGGCTGAGCAAGCCAGGCTTTATAAGCCCAAATTTGTTGCTGTTACAAATCCAGACTATGCCGGGCAGCTTTGCGAATTTCTCGGTGATCTGGATGTTGAGGTTTTGACGGGTCCGAATGGCCTGGTAGAGGCCGCGGAAATTGAGGATGTTGATATTGTCCTTACGGCGGTTGTCGGTGTGGCTGGTTTGCCTGCTGTTTTTGCGGCGGCCAGGTGCGGCAAGCAGCTTGCAGTTGCAAACAAGGAGCCGCTTGTTGTTGCGGGCGAGCTGCTTATGAGCGAGGTAAGGAACAACGGCGGGGTAATTTTGCCGGTTGATAGTGAGCATTCAGCTATTTTCCAGGCTATGCAATCGGGCACTCGTGAAGAGGTCAATAAAATCATACTGACGGCTTCGGGGGGGCCTTTTAGAGGCGCCAGGGCTGAGGACATCCAGAACGTAACGCTGGAGCAGGCGCTTGCTCATCCTGTCTGGAATATGGGGCCGAAAATCACGGTTGATTCGGCTACTATGATGAATAAGGCGTTTGAAATTATCGAGGCTCGGTGGCTTTTTGATATGCCGGTGGATAAAATTGAAGTTTTGATTCATCCTGAGTCGATAATTCATTCGCTTGTCGAATTTGTGGACGGCTCGGTGGTAGCACAGCTCGGTGAGCCTGATATGTGTATTCCGATTCAGTATGCATTGACGTATCCAAAGCGGGTTGCAGGTATTGCCAAGCGGCTTCGACTTGAGAAGATACGCAAGCTTACATTCGAGAAGCCTGATTTAGAGACGTTTCGAGCGCTTCGATTAGCTTATGAAGTTGTGCGGTCGGGCGGCACGGCGGCTGCGGTTTTCAACGCGGCAAATGAGGCGGCTGTAGAGGAGTTCTTGGCGGGGGGGATAGAATTTGTTAGTATAGTTGAGCTTATCGAGCATTGTCTGAATAAGCATGATGTTAAGACCAGCGCATCGATCGAGGAGCTGCTTGAGGCTGATGCGTGGGCCAGAAAAGAGGTTAAGGTTAAAGTGCAAAAGAGCATAAAGGCATAAGGGCACTGGAGCATAAGATTATTTGCTAAATATGGAGATTATTGAATGTCGGAAAAGAAAGATTTTTTTAATAAGAATTTTCGTTTGATTTTGTTTGCAGCTGTTCTTGTGATGATTCTTTATTTTATCGTTAGCAATTTCAGCGCATTCGGCAATGTACTTCTTGTCCTTCTCGGATTCGGATCTGTTATTATGGTTCATGAGTTCGGGCATTTCATTGTTGCCAAATTGTCCGATATAAAGGTTGAAGCATTTTCAATTTTTATGCCGCCAACTCTGTTCGGCATACAGAGAAAAGAAGAAGGCATTCGCATTCGGATATTGCCAGATATATTTCCCAAAGAAGGCGGTGACTCCGATGAAGGCGCGTTGAGTATTACTATCAAGGGCGAGGGCAAGGCCAGTGAAACGGAATACCGTATGGGTCTTATTCCGTTCGGTGGTTTTGTTAAGATGTTAGGCCAGGAGGACACCAGCACGGTGAAGAGCAGCGATGATCCGCGTTCTTTTGCGAATAAGCCGGAAAGTATTCGAGCGGCCGTATTGGCGGCGGGTGTTTGTTGTAATATTATCAGTGCCGTAATTATCTTTATGATAGTTTTTCTTATCGGTATAAATCTGACACCTGCTATTGTTGGCGGGGTTATGCCGGGTTCGCCGGCGGCGCTAGCAGGCCTCAGAGCCGGTGATGAAGTAATTGAGGTATCAGGCAAAAGTGATGATCTTGATTTTAGCAATATCGGGATAGCGGCGGCTTTGTCCGGTGAAGATGAAAAGATCCCGATGAAAGTAAGGCATGAAGACGGTACTGAAGAGGATTTGGAGCTTGTGGCGGAGCTTCAGCCGGGCGGTCAGATGAGAGCATTCGGTATTGAGATACCGATAAGTCTGACAGTTGGAAGGCTAAGTGAAGATGGCGCCACCGATTTGTTTTCCAAGACCGGCTTTCTGGCCGGCGATAGTATCAAATCTGTTGACGGCAGGGAGGTGCAGAGCTTCTGGGAGTTGAGGGAAGTGATTCAGGATCTCCTTTTGCCGGAAGTAGCGTTATCTGTTGAGCGCGTGGGGGACCGCGGAGAAACAGAGGTGGTTGCATCGCAAATTGGACTGGATTTGATGATTGCCAGCAGTCATGGTATTGAGTCTGAAAGCAAGCTTTACCATATTTATTCCATGGTTCCGCGTTTGCGGATAGGCATTGTTTCGGACAAGCTGACTTCCGGGGCTGACGATAGTGAGTCTTCGTTGCAGTCCGGTGATATTATTTTAGCGCTTGGCGATGTCGAGAATCCCACTTATAGTGAGATGTGCGACGTTAAAGAAAAGTACGAAGATAAGGAACTGCCAATCAAGGTCTTACGTACTAATGCTGATGGCTCCGAAAAGATTCTTACAGTTACTGTTAAGCCTAAGAAGAACGCCGGTAGTGACAGAGTTCTTATTGGAATTAGCGTTGTACTTGATGCCGAGCATCCGGTTGTTGCCAAGATTATCGACGCTGAAGGCGGGCCGGAGAGACTGGACATTCCGCGCGGTGCGGCGATAACGGCGGTTGACGGGGCGCCCGTTTCAAACTTCTACGAAATAATCAGAGAAATCAGGCGATACAACGGGGAGCGCATCACGATTAACTGGCGTGTCGATGAGGAGATAGCAGGCAGCGTTGCCTTGAATGTCGATAACAACGGAGAGGGTATCACGGTTAAATCTACTTTTTCGGAAATAATTCCTTTTGATGATTTGAAGAGAACTTACAAGGCCGGTGGTCCCATCGATGCGATTGTGATGGGTTATAGAAGGACGGTAATGTTCGTTGCCCAGACCTACGTAACATTAAGGCGTCTGATTGGCGGGCTTGTCAGTCCCAAGAACCTTATGGGGCCAGTCGGCATTATCACACTGAGCTATCGCATAGTCGCCGAGCAGCCATTGATTTACTACGTCTATTTTCTTGGTCTTATAAGCGCGGTAATCGCGGTGTTTAACTTTTTGCCTTTGCCGCCCCTTGACGGAGGGCTTGTTGTTCTTTTGTTAGTTGAGAAAATCAAGGGTTCGGCGCTCAGCGAACGTGTTCAGGGAATCGTAGCTTATGTGGGCTGGGCGCTTATTTTGACTCTTATTCTATATGTAACTTTTAATGATATTGTCAGAAATTTCTTTAGCTGAGTAATGCCGGGATAAGAAAGGATTCGAAGATTTTGGAATTGCTGCTGGAAAAATTATCTTCGCAGGCCTTTGGCAAAGATATATTCAGTACTCTGAAAGAAAATGACAGCCGGGTTTATGAGTTAATAACGAAAGAGTACGAAAGGCTTCAAAGCACGCTCCAACTTATCGCTGCGGAGAACCAATGCTCAAGAGCGGTTTTGGCGGCCCTCGGCTCGGTAATTCAGAATAAGACGACGGAGGGTTTTCCGGGGTCCAGGTATCATGGGGGATGCGAGATTGTTGACGAGGTGGAAAGGCTGGCGGCGGCAAGGGCCAAAGAGGCGTTCGGCGCCCAGTATGCAAATGTCCAGCCTCATTCGGGGACCGGCGCCAACCAGATTATCCTTACGGCAATATTGGACAAAGGCGATAAGATATTAAGTCTCGGGCTGGACCAGGGTGGGCATCTCTCGCACGGGGCAAAGGTTTCGTTCAGCGGCAAATTTTTTGATATAGAAAATTATTATGTCGATAAGGAAACCTTTCTTTTAGACTACGATGCCATCGGCAGGCAGGCGGGCGAAGTCAAGCCGAAGCTGATTATATGCGGAGCGACGGCATATTCGAGAACGATAGACTTTAAGAAATTCAGGGAGATAGCGGACAGTGTTGGTGCGTATCTTTTGGCGGACATTTCACATATAGCCGGATTGGTGATGGCCGGCGCTCATCCATCTTGTGTGGATTATGCCCACTTTACAACGACGAGCACTTATAAGCCGGGCGGGCCCAGAGGCGGGCTGATAGTGATGGGCAAAGACTACGAGAGCAAGATAAGTGTCGGAGGCAGGGACATAGCGTTGTGGGAGCATATTGAAAAGACGACATTTCCGGGGATGCAGGGGACGCCTTATTTGAATAATGTTGCGGCCAAGGCGGTTTTTTTCAAAGAAACTCTTTCCGATGAGTACAGGACGAGACAATTCAAAATCATAGAGAACGCAAAGGCGCTTGCGGGTGGTCTGACGGGTCTTGGATATGATGTGGTAACCGGGGGGACGGACAACCATATGGTGTTGGTAAATGTTGGTAATCTGAGAGAGGGCCTGACGGGACTGGCGGGACAAAAATGCCTTGAGGAGTGCGGTATAATTGTCAATATGAACAGACTGCCCTACGATAAGAAGAGTGCTGCGGTTACCAGCGGTGTGAGGTTAGGGACGCCTATTGTTACGAAGAATGGAATGGGTTCGGCGGAGATGGGGAGCATATCGGCGCTGATAGATGCAGTGCTGAAGGAAGTGAAAGTGAAATCAGACAGCGAGTACGAGATAGACAAATCCCTGCGGGACGAGACAAAAGACAAAGTGAAACAACTTTGCGGCAGGTTTCCTATGCGTTAACTAAAGTGCCTAAAGTGAGCTAAAGTTAAAGAACAAATAACATTGGGCACTCCAAAATTTGGATACCTTTAGGGATTGGATTTTTTTGCAGTTACGGTCCAGAAGATTTGATATCCTGCACCGATAACAGCCATAACGATTAGCGCCGAGAACAAAATCATCGACATCAGCAGCGCCTGGGGTTTTTCCACACCATAAGGCGCCAGCAGTACGATTAACATTGCTTCTCTTACTCCGAGATTAGCTATCGATACCGGGACTCTACCTAAAATATATATAACCGCACACAGCCAGACGAATGTTCCTACTGGTGCGGTTACATTTGCGGCCCGGGCGGAAAGAATATATACGATGACCCCGCCGATGAGGGTATCGATTATTGAAAATGCTGTAATCCTGAGATGAAATCCGGCGCCGGCGGTCTGGAAGGTTGCGATTTGGTCGAGTACTTCCAGGCCTTTCTGTCGTATTTTTGCAGGGAAGGGTCTGATCAGGGCTGCGATAGCTTTTGTGATTTTGCCGTAGGTTCGTCTGTTCAAGAGCAGTAAAGAAACAACTATTATTGCGAGAAGTAATATTCCGCAGACAACAGGGAAAAGCCGCTGATTTGTTGTATTGGATATGGACAGTGACGCGGGGTTTGTGAACATTAGCGCGGCAAGTCCGAATACCATCATTATGGTCATTATTAACCACTGGTTGTATATCATACTGCAGAGAACGTTGCTTGATTTTCCTGTACCTTTTTTCAGAATATACCACTTTACGCCTGTGCTAAGTATCCCTGGCAAAATCAAACTGTAAAGGCAGGTAGCGGCGGTTGCTCCGAATATTGTGTTTGTGGAAATAAGGCAGCTTTGTTTTTTCAGGATGAGCCGCATCTTCATCGAGCGAATCCAGAAAAGTATCAGGGCAAAAATCCAGACGGCTATCAGAAACTGCCACCTTGCCGATTTGATAGTTTGCAGGAACTGCTCGAAGTCAACCTGGCTGAAGACCCATATCAGCAAGCCGGCAGTGATGAGAATTCTGATGAGGAGTTTGATTAGTTGTTTGGCGGTGGCAGTCATATATTGTTTTGGATTAGACAGGTTTTTCACCGAGGATGAGCACCTTTCTCAAAAAGGTTAGCTGCATTTTGTATAGCTTGTAACAAAGTTTACTGTCTGCGAACATCGCGTTGAGCAGTCCGAAGGGCAGGCGGGAAACTATGGCTGTGACCATGAAACAAACGAATCCTGAGAAAGGGCCGCTAAGATGGCAGCTCTTAATATTCTCGAAGCCGGCATTTATCAGAAGCTGTTTTAGTCTGCGGCGAGTCGTTACGTAGTTGTGGGAGAAATCGCAATTAAAGAAATTTTGTCGCCAGTTCAAATAATCCGGCGAGCATATTACGAACTTTCCTTGTGGTTTGAGAACTTCTTTTATCTGTTGGCTTATCTGCAATGCGTCCTGCATACTGTTCATGTGCTCCATAACTGCGAGCATGACCACGGCGTCGAATTTTTTATCTATAGCGGGCAGGGGCGGGACCATTGCGCGAATAACATTGGCGCCTCTTTTTTCAAGAGCAGCGGCCATTTGTTCGTTAGGCTCGACTGCATAATATTCGAGACCTTTTTCAAGACAGATATCAGCGAAATCCCCCCGGCCGGGACCTATCTCCAGGATGCTGCCGCCGGAATCGATCTGTGTATATCGGAAGATTTTTCGGGCCAGAGCTTTAACCAGTCTCATACCGGTTTTTGTAGGTTTGTCACCCCGGCTGAAATGGTCGAAAAAAGCATCCGGCTCTTTATTCTGATTTGTCATATTACGATTCCTTTGTTCGATATAAAACGCAGCCGGCAAAACAATCATTGTTTTCTTGCTATCAACAGCCGCTCATCTGCGCATTTATCTTTATATTCGTTATATACATCGACGTCGTAGCCGCTTTTGTAAAGCAGATAATCTTCTTTCAGGACTATTTCGAGGCCTTCTTCGATTACAAGCTGCTCAATTTTGTCCCATTCTATGTGGTCGTTGGGCCAGACATGAATATCGCCTTCTCTTTTATATCTGGGATTTATGAGGCGTCTGACTATGTGTTTATAACCTTTTACGTCAAAGAGCAGGCGGAGGCAGCGTTTGAGGTTTATTATCGGCCGGGCTTTTTTTAGGAACTCGTGGTATTGTTCCGTTCTTTGGTAGTATGATTCGTTGACTTCGTGGTCGATATAAAGTACACCGCCCGGCTTTAATACCCTGCACATCTCCTTTACTATCTGCATGTAATCAGGTACGTGGTGCAGTACCGAATAAGTTGCGACCAAATCGAAATGGCCAGTTTCGATGCCAGACAAATCTTTTCCGTTAATTTTTTGAGTTTTCGACAGGCCGGTATGAGAGAAGCTTCGTTCAATCAAATTCAGGAAGCCATCGGAAACGTCCGCCGAGACCGTGTTAATGCCAGCCTCTATCAAGTGGCGGGTGAGATTTCCGGAGCCGCTTCCGTAATCGAGGGCGGATAGAGGTTTTGAATCGGTTTTCACCGCCTTAATTGCCGTACTTAAGACCCTGCCCAATCGCTGCTGTTCGATGGGATTGAATATTTCGTTGTGCAGGCAATCGTATTTGCCGCTTATTCCGTCGTGGACTTCTTTATTGAATTTTAACTGTTCTTCATCGCACATAATTAGATTTTTAGGGGCATAATTTTTCGTATATATCGGTTATTTGTTTCAGTTGTTCGGAGCCGTCGAATTTACGTGAGAAAAGCTCGGCGTTGTCCGCTAAAGTTTCCCGTAAAGAGTTGTTCTGCATGAGTGCGTTGACGGCTTGAGCGATATTATCTGCACTGAGGTTATCCAGCAGGATTCCGGTTTTATTATGCTGTACTACTTCGACCAGGCCTCCGACCGGGGAGGCTATGACGGGTATTTTCATTCGCATAAATTCGACGGCGGCTATGCCAAATGCCTCGCGCCTGCTTGGAACGACGGCGATATCAAAAGCGCTTATAACTTCGGACGTGTTTTTGCACAATCCGGTGAAGGTAACATTTTCTTTTAGGCCCAGTTGAAGAACGAGCTGCTCAAGCTGGTTTCTTTGCGGGCCGTGGCCGACAATAATAAAATGGTACTGCGGATCTTTTTTACAAAGAATCGATGCGGCTTTGATTAGTAAATCCACCCCTTTGCAGGTATCGAGCCTTCCGAGGAATCCTACGACTTTTTTGTCTTCGGTGATTCCGAGTGTGTCTCTTGTCTTTTGGCGGTCATAAAGTGTGTGTTCGAAGCGGGTGAAGTCAATGAAATTAGTAACTACGTGGGCGGACTGTTCGGCGAAGCCGGCTGTTTGTTTTAAGGCGGTCATTGCTGCCTGTGAATTTGCGATTGTCGCGGATGCCTTTTTGGCCAGCAGCTTTAGAAGAAGGCGGTAGATACAACCGGAGCCGCGTCGAAAGATCGGGCCGTGCTCGTGGATTATTATTTTGGCATCACAGAGAAAACCGGCAAGCAGGCAGCTTATTATCGATTTCTGCAGGTGGGCGTGGATAATATCTATCTTGTGCTGTTTGCAGAGTTTTGCGATTGTTATAAAGGTGAAGGGATTATACTTGTGGTGAGTTAAGCTGATGAGCGTGGTTTTGATTGGCATAGCTTCGGGGTTTGTACGAAGGGCGCAGACGAGAGTTTCGATGCGTTCGGCGTCGAGCTTTTCGGTTATGTTTTTGACAACAACCGGTGCCCCACCATAT
>VRUK01000061.1:17882-34026 GCA_019456195.1 Planctomycetota bacterium
TCCATATCCAAGATGGTCTATTACATGTAAGACCCTGATTTTCATTTTACTCTTTCGTAGATGTTCAGATATTTTTCGGCAATTCGTCCCCAGGTAAACTGCTGCGCCTGTTTTCGAGCCGCGATGGACATTTGATTGCGAAGCTGCCGGTCGTCGATTAATTTTTTTATTGCTTTGGCGATTTCTTCGGCGGTTGCATTCTCTATCACAAGGCCGTTTTCGGCAATTAATTCCTCGGTGCCCTCGCAGCGAGCGGCAATTATCGGCAAACCCGATGCCATCGCTTCGAGCATCGCATTGCTCATGCCTTCCAGCTTACTGGCACTTATAAAGATGTCGTTTTGGCCGTAAATCCGGGGCATATCTTCGGCGTCGATTCTTCCTGTTATCTCGATAATGTTATCGAGGTTCTTTTCGTTTACAATTTGTTTTAGTTTCTGCCGGGTTTGTCCGCCGCCGACTATCTTGAGAAGTATCCGGCAGCCCTGTCTGCTGAGAATATCAACGGCGTCTATGAGGATTTCCACACGCTTGGTGACCGACAACCTGCCGACGGTAAGAAGTCTGAGATTCTGTGTTTCCGGGGCGGTTTGGGTGGGGCTGAATCGCTCCAGGTCAACGCCGTTTGGAATAACATCAATTGCCACCGACGGCATAAACTTCAGGGCGCGGTTTTTCAGGCCTTCGCTGCACGCCACCAGTACGGAGGCTTTTTTCCAGATGGTGCGGAAGGCAGGGCCGAGAATTTTATAATCGAGTTTCAGTCTTGCATGTTCTCCGGGGACATCGGAACCGCGCAGCGAGATAATGTAGGGCAGCTTATGGCTACAGCGATAAGGGAGCCAGCCGGTAGGAAAGCCGGAAAAGGCGTGGGCAAAATCATAATCATTTTCCCGCAGAAGTCTGCGGTAATAGAAACCGGCTTTGAAGAGCCATTCGAGTACCTCGGTCTTTCGCCAGTAGTGCAATTGCTTTTTATGGAGACCAACTTTGTATATAGTGATATTTTCGGCAAAGCTCTCTTTGACAAAACCCGGTTTGGGAGCGGAGGTCAAGACATCGATCTTTAAATCGCTGTTACGGGCGTATTGCTGCAAAAGGCACCTGTGTGCGTTTGCTGCTCCGCCTCCGATGGGCGGAAATTCATAATTAAGCATTAGTATTTTCATTTTATTTTTTCGGCGTTTTTTTAGCGATAACATACAAATTTGTTTGCAGCACAAGAGGCAGCCGGCAAAAGTTTATATGCTTGAAGATGCCGCTTATCGGGCCAAGTTTTTTCTTTAATTTATTCAGGGTGAATTCGTTGACGGGATTCATTTTGACGAATTGTGTTTGGAATCTGTGCTTTGCCAATCGCCGTTTCAGTTGGCCGGGCGTATGCAGAGAAGGATGGGCCCGCCGCCATTTAAGAGATTTATGATAGAGGGTTTCGAAAATTACATTACTGTATTTGTTTGGTGTCTGGAGAAGATAGAGACCATCCTCTTTGAGGAGGCGATGGACTTCGCTTATGTGTTGGTCCACTTTGGCGATATGCTCGAATAAATCGAAGCTCAGTACGACATCGAATGAGTGGTCTTCGAACTGCAAATTTTCTGCCGGCTGAACCTGGAGTTTGATATCGCCATATTTTTTCAGTCCGTATTCAATCGCCTTGCTCGATATATCCGTACCTGTTATATCGTATCTGTGTCCGCTCAGCTCGGAGACTATACTGCCGATGCCGCAGCCGATTTCCAGAATTCTGTCATTCGGCTTTAGCAGATCGGTTTCTTCGAGGAAGTCCAGGTTGGTTCGCAGGTTTCCGCGTTGTTCCTTGCCTGCTTCGAGTTCAGATCCCCAGCCCCGGTCATAAAATTCCTGCTGCTTTGTAAGCTCTTCATCCATTGGTTTTGTTTTTACTATCAGGTGATGCTTTGAGTGTTTATTTTCGCTGAAAGAGAATATTAACTCCGAAAGGCTGAACGATTTTGTAATTTTTCATAACATACTCTCTGAACGGTTTCATCGCTTGGTATCGAAGGGCCTCGGCAGGCTCGATTTGTTCGCGGAGCATGTTGGCATACATCTGGTCATACTGGCTGACAATTTGTGGAACAGAGGGCAGAAATCCTTTCTGTGCTTGAGGCCATAATTCAAGCGGCGGCCTGTCCCATGGGAAGTGTCTCTTGTGGGTGTCAACTATGAACTTCGGCGGCTCTTTTTTAAACGCTTGAAGTATCTCATCGACTCTTTCGGAAAGGACCTGTGGCGTGAGGGTGTGCATTGTTCCTTCAAAAGCTTTCGGTGTGGGGCTTAATCTCTGGGCTGCGACATATATTCCCGGTACCCAGCCCCAGACGTAGATTTTATCGTTCTCTGTTGAGTTTTTGTTTATATATTGTCCGACCATCATCCAGGGATATTGCGGATTGCGTGAAATTTCATTCAGCTTCTGGCTGTAGCCTCTTCGTTTTTTCGGATTGGTGTAAGCTATGCCGGAGTGTGCGCTCTTTGTGATGCCGAAGAAGATATGCTGGGAGGCAATTATCATTAATATAAAGCCGACAATTCCTGTTATTACCCAGGCTGGTTTGTACGCGGTGCTCTTTAGTTTGTTATGATAGATTGCTATCAGGTATCCACCCAACATTGCGGCTGAAGCATTTAACGGCAGGTAATATTGCTCGTAGGATCGCGGGCTTATCCACACGAACATCATGTCCAGCAGCCACCAGACGGCGAGGAGCAGGACAAAGCGGTCATAGCTTCTCGATGCTTGATGCTTGATATTCGATGATCGACGAGAAATGAGAAAGATGATCCTGATGATGATTGACCCGAGAGCCAGAGCTATGGGTAGTGTCAATAGCCGATACCAGCGGAAGACTCTTAGTTTTGCCTGCTCGAGTTGTTCGGGTTTTAATATTTTCCAGCTATCTCGGACATAAGCCGGCATGAATTTCATGAAAAGTCCCTGCTTAACGGGTGTGCTCTGAACTGTGGCTTCGGCGGTGTTTGGCTCCTGAGGGCTTTGAATTAATTTTGCAAGCGGTCTGCCGACGAAGGAGTAATACGGGAAGTAGTTAAGAGGGGCCTTCTGTGTAGACAGCCATAGACATATCGGGCTGATGACGACGACCGCGCCCGCTGCTAGGAGTAGGATATCGGCGCCGGTTTTTTTCCAGCTTCTGTGCTTAAGCAGCGGTTGAGCGATTACGAACAGGCCGACCGCTGAGATTGCCGAGATGCCGGTTTCTTTAAAAAGCGGCGCAAAACTTAGAAAGACGCCAGCTAAGCACGCAAGCCAGAAGCGGTCTGTGAGCTGGTACAAAACAAAGCAGCTTATCCCCATTACCATAAAGGCAATCATGTGTTGTTCTTTTACGTTTCCGTACTTGGCCATAAGGGGTGCCGATAGGTATATTGAAGCAATAATTACCCCAACGGCGGCAGGCAGTGTGCCGAAGAGCTTTCGTATCGCGATAAACATCAGCACCAGGGCCGCCGCCTGGAGGATTGCCTGGATGAGTTTCGGGCCGGTTTCACCAAAGCCGAACATCTTGACACCCAGCATATTTACCAGCAGGGTTCCCATCTGGGCACTGGGTTTTTCATCGATGCCGATTTTTGCTCCGTCGAGTATTCGTTTGGCTGAGTAAACATAAGCCCCGCTGTCGAAGGCGCCGGGCGAATTGAACTCGAAGTACTTGCCCATACAGAAGGGAATTGCCGCCAGAATGGCTATTATGATGAAGACCAGAACAGGTTTACTGCTGAGCAGTTTTGCCGAATCCGGCCAATGGTCTGCCTGATGAGCGGGCGGGCTAACATTATGCTTATGCGGGTCTATCAGGTTTCTTGAGCGTTTGTGCTTTTGGGTGGGCTTACTCATTTACTTAACTCCCCCTTCGACTTTGCTCAGGGCAGGGTTGGCCGCTTTCGGGAGGACAAGCTTCGGTCGTAGATTCGAGGATTTTTTTGATGACGTAGGTCGGCCGGTTTTGTGATTCGTGATACGTACGTACCAGCAGCTCAGCGAGCAGGCCCATCAGGATAAATTGAATAGTGGTGGTAATCAGCAGGGCCGTCAGAACCAGCAGGGGATTTCTGTTGATAGCGAAACCACCAGCGATTTTTTGATATACCACAAACCAGCCAGAGGCGATGGCCCCGATGCCGCTTGCTAAGCCCAGTCCTCCGAAGATATATATCGGCTTTGTGGAGAAAGAGCCGAGGAACTTGACGGTAATAAGGTCCAAAATTACTTTCAATGTTCGTCCTAAACCGTATTTTGTTTTGCCGGCGGTTCTTGGCCTGTGGTTGACGGCCATTTCAGCGATTGTCGCACCGCTCCAGCTTGCCAGGGCGGGGATAAAGCGGTGCATTTCGCCGTATAGCTTTGTCTCTTCGAGGACCTCTCTTCGGTACACTTTCAGAGTGCAGCCGTAGTCGTGTAGTTTTACACCGGTAATCCATGAAATCACCCAGTTGGCGATTTTAGAGGGCAGCAGTCTTGTTATGGCGTTATCCTGTCTTTTTTTTCTCCAGCCGCTCACGACGTCAAATCCTTCGTTGAGCTTATTAATCATATCAGGTATATCCGCGGGATCGTTTTGCAGGTCGGCGTCTATGGCGACGATGATTTTGCCTTGTGCATAGGTGAAGCCGGCACTAAGGGCGGAGGTCTGGCCGAAGTTTTTGCGGAAGCATATAACGCGTATTCTGTTGTCGGCTTTTTGCAAATCGGCTAAAATATTGAAACTATTGTCAGTGCTGCCGTCATCGACGAATATTATTTCGTATTGATATTTACCCTTTAATGTTTGGGTGATTTGTTCGTAGAGTGGGCCGATATTATCCTGCTCATTTAATAACGGTACGACTACCGACACTTCGGGACCTTGACTGTGCATACTTTACTTCCTATAATAATGTGCCCTATAATAATAGATACAATATCGGCTGTAAAGCCGAACGCCAGTAATTAAAAATCGGCTGTGAGGAGGCTGAAAGGACAGGAATAACAGTAAAGCACCGTGCAGGAGCATTTTCGGGACGATTCCTGCGGTAGGTGAGGTTTTTCGGGTTTATTTTCGGACCTTGAAACCTCGGTGAATAGTTCGGGCTTGTAAGGGAACAGAATCTTCCTTAGCGGAATTTTGCTGTTTTGAACAAAAAAAAGAAAATATTCTGATAGAGGTACGGTTGAAATTGTCAGGAGAATTTTCTTGATTTAGGGTACTGATTTTGTTACAATACAGGGGTCATTAATGAGGTGGCAGTGTACATCATAACTTAAATGGGGAGATGATATATGGCACGAAATTACCTGGTTTTATTGTTTGTTGGTTGTTTGTTGCTTTTGCAGCTCGGTTGTCAGGAGCAGAATATGCCGGCAGAAAAGCTTTCGGTTGAGCCGCAGAGCACAGAAGCTGATTCATCTGAGAAAGCTGAAGCCGAACCACAAAATGATAATGCCGCACCAATAATTACGTTTGAAAACAAAGTTGCCGATTTTGGACAAGTCGGTGTAACTTCAAGTAAGAAGGTTGCCGAGTTTAAGTTTACAAACACCGGAGAGGGCCTGTTGAAAATCAAGGAAGTCGAGAAATGCTGCGGTGTTGTTACGAAGGTGGATAAGACCGAATATGCTCCGGGTGAAAGCGGTGTTGTGAAGGCTGAATTTCAGGCTTTTCAAAAAACCGGCCTGTATATGAAGAATATCTATGTCAACTCGAACGATAAGACACAGCCCAGGTTAGCTCTGACTATTAAAGCAATGGTCGTATCGAAAGTCAGTTACTCACCGAAGAGACTGAGGCTTTTCCTTGAGGAGGAAAATGCCGGTTGTCCGAAGATTGTAATTAACAGTCTCGATAATCAGCCATTTTCGATAACGAAGTTCACATCGACGGGCGAGAGCATAACCGCCGATATCGACAGTTCAGTGGAAGCGACTAAATTCGTACTTTCACCTGTGGTTGATATAGAGAAGTTGAATAAAAATCCCAAAGGACGAATCAACATTAGTCTGACTCATCCGGAGGAGAACACGGCTCAAATTACCTTTGACATGCTGCCGAAATTTTCAACGAGCCCGCCGTTAATTATCGCTTTTAATGCTGCACCGGAAAAAGCGATAGCCAGGAAAGTATCCGTTCTCAACAACTATGGCGGTGCTTTTGAAATTGAATCGGTTTCGTCGCCGAATAACACGATTAAAGTTCTCAGTCAGCAGAAAATTCGCGACGGTTATCAGCTTATGGTGGAAATGACACCGCCGGCATCCGAGGGTAAAACGTTTTTCACGGATGTGCTTGTCATAAAGATAAAAGGCAGTGATGAGCTGCAAGTTGTCTGCCGAGTTTTTTACAAACAGTAATATTATCGAGCACTAATTAGATATAAGTCTTCCTGCACGAAGCAGGGAACGTTACCAAGTGTTTTTGGGGGTGGATTGAAAACTAACCTGTATATAATTCGATTGGTAAGCTGCATTTTCGTGGCGGTTCTTTGTGTATCGTGCGGATCGGATGTTAAAACCGCGCCGAAGACACCTGCGAAGGCCGATGCGGTGATTGTCTTTTTTACCGGTAACGGGCTTGGAAAATTAAAGCCCTGCGGTTGTTCGGGCGGACAGCTTGGCGGGCTCAGCAGGCGCTCTACAATTTTCAATCGTGTTTCCGAAGACAAAAGATTGATTATCGATACCGGTTCTCTTGTGGAAGGTCAGAGCGAACAGGACGTAATCAAGTTTAATATAACACTCCAGGCTTACGGGCTGCTCGATTACGATTTAGTCAATCTGAGTGAAGAAGATATCGAAACGGGCAAAAATGTCGGGCTTTTGGATGATACCGACTCTCTTTTTAATATCATAAGTTACCAACAATCATCTGATGTGGATGTTCCTGCGAAGTTTGCCAGGAGCCTGTTACTCAGAGATAAGCCTGTATTAGTGACTGTTGCCGCTTTTGATGCGAAATCAACACCGATAGAGCAAATTGGGCAGCTTTTTGCCTCCGGCGTTAATCCGGTACAGGTGGACAGCAAGTCTAAGGTCAATATCCTTATACTGAACCATTGTGATGATACCATTATCGATTTTATTACCAAGAAGGTGCCTGTGGTGGATTGTATTGTACGTCCTTCCGAGTCTGATGAGCCGCGGGTGGCGGGCGGACTTAATAACAAACCTTTGGTTTTTTCGGTTGGCCGGTTCGGCAGATATGTAAGCGGCCTGCAAATAACAGAATCTCCCGCTTACAAAGGTAAGCCGAGATTGAGTTTTATTACTATAAAGGTCAAGGAAGAACTGGAAGAGGATGCCGTTCTTGTGCAGTTGTACAAGGGTTATCAACAAATTGTCGGAGAGAGGAATCTTTTGGAGAAATATCAGCGATTTGTTTTGCCTGGTAATCTGGAATATACCGGGTCAGAGTCCTGTAAGGGTTGTCATGAATACGAATATGACAAGTGGGGCCAACAAGCTCATGCACACGCATACCCGACGCTCGAGCGAGTCGGTTCGCAGCTTGACCCTGAGTGTGTTAGCTGTCATGTTGTCGGTATGGAATATGAGAGCGGGTTTGTTTCTGAGCAGAAAAGCAGCCAGATGAAAAATGTCGGCTGTGAGAATTGCCATGGTCCTGGCTCGGAACATATCAGAACAGAAGGTGATACAGCCTTAACAGAGCCGAAATCAGGGTGTATTGATTGCCATACACCTGAACATAGCGGAGAATACGCGGGAAACGAGGGTGATTTTCTGGAAAAAATCGTTCATTGGCGGGAACCAAGCACCAGCGGAAGTGTCAAATAATAAAGGGCATAATAACCCTAATACGAACGATTTACATACTTAAGAGACCGATATGATAAAAACATTGCGAATAATGAGTGTTCTGGCGGTGGCTTTAGCTGCTGTTTTGGTCGTTTTTTCTGTCGTGGTTTTTGGGGCCCGCGGCGATAAAGACATCGAGGAACTGCTGGGTGAGCCGGATGTGATCGAGAAGTTCAACAACAGTGCGGGTAATAAAGCGACGAGAGGCACAAGCCAGATATCTCCTCTTGTCCAGCAGGCCGGTGCATTTGCTTTGTACCTGAATCCGCCAAAGCCGAAAGTGCCAAGGCCTGTAAAAGGTCGTATCAGCAGCACTCCACGCGGGCCTTCCGCTACGCCGAAATTTAAGGTTATGGGTACAAGTTATTACAAGGGTCATCCCGAATCGTCAATGGCTTTGATTGACGAGCCGGGCAAAGGATTACACTGGGTCAGACAGTCCAGTATGGTAGGTCATTTGCTGATTGAGGAGGTAAAGGACGGTATTGTTGTTGTTAAAGACAATAATGGAACTTTCGAGCTTAAAGTCGAAGAGAAGCCGCATATAAGTCTTCTTGAAGGGGCACCTGCTGTTCCCTCGAAAAAGGCGGGCATTTCCAGAAGCCCGGTGCCAAGGGCAGGTTCCAAGTCTTCTGCCGTAGCTTCTGTAAAGCCTTCTACAGTGTATTCGGGGAAGACGGGTTCTCGTGTTGTAAAGCCGCCGAGGCCTCCACTGCCGCGTAAAATCAATGAACAAGGGTCAGCTATGACGGAACTCACTGAAAAGCTGACTCAGTTGCAAAAAAGGTTAAAGTCTGATAAGACCGTTACTGCAAAGGAAAAGGCCGAGATGTATAATCAACTTATATCCGAAGTCCAGGCTTCGAATTCTTCGCGTTTAAGTGCGGAGGAGTCGGAAAGGCTTAGTATTTTAGGTAAAGAGTTAAAAAAGGTGATGGAGCAGCCGATAAGCTCAGGTCAGAAATAAAGCGGCGATTTGGAATATTTTTCAATTTATCAGGTTAAGGGGTGATAAAGAATGGTAAACAAAGAATTTTATCGCGGGGTTTTTAGCAGGTTGCTTGTTTTGTCGATAGCTCTGTTAATGTTCAGCAATTGTCTTTTGGCTGCTCATGGGGGTGCGTCAGAGTCGATGAAGTACAAGATATTTCCCTTGAAGTACATCCCTGTCGAGCGGGGCATAAAATATCTTTCCGATGTCGGGATAGGGACGGTTTCGTCTTTTCCCGGTTCTTCTGCTCTATTGGTGACAGCCAATCCTGATGAGCTTATCAAGGCAATGGTAATATTGAATCTTGTTGACAGCCAGGGTCGATTTGAGGTGAGCAGGTTATCAGGCGCTTCGGTAGGAAACAATTTTCCATCGAACGAACAGTTAGCGTCGAAACTCGGTAATATAGCCATCGGCAGCTTCTCAAATCCTCCGGCCGTGAATGCTAAATACAGGGCGATGATAGATGCTCACAATGGCTCGGTGATTGTTATTGCCCCGGTTAGGAAGCTGGATACAATTCTTTCGGTGGTCGAGGAATTATCGGGCCGGGAGAATCTTTTTACACAGGGTAATTCCGGCACTGCCGGCCATTGGACAGCACCTGAATTAGCGAGGCCGGACATGTCGGGTCTTCCTTTTGCGGCCCAGCCAAGCACGGTTCCAACGATGCTTGAGAAAGAGATGCCTGAACTGCCTGCTCCTGTCAAGCCGTATGAGTCGGAGTCGATTTCCAACGGGGAAGATACTCTTCAATTAGCTTTGCCGGAAAAACTTTCCATAGGGGATTTTTTGGGCTTTGTGGGTGAGCATCTAAATCTGAACTATTTGTATGACGAGACCAAGGTCAAAGGCAATATTACATTCAAGGTTCACGGCAAGAATCGAGGCCCTATAAAACTAAAGGAGCTGTATCCTCTGCTTGAACAGGTGATGCAGTTACATGGTTTTGTAATGACTCGCAGGGGTAATGTTGTAACTGTGGTTCCCGCGGCGGAAGCGCAGACTATTGATCCTGAATTATACTCAGACTCAAAGGGCATCGAGATTGGTGATGCGGTGATAACCCGTATCTTTAAGCTGCAGCATATAGATACAACCAATGCAAGGAATCTTCTGGATTCGATGAGGCTCGTTGTCGATGTCAAGGAGATACCCGCAACGAAGACACTGATTGTTACGGGATTTAGCTATCGTATGCCGCGTATAGAAGCACTTCTGGATTTGGTGGACAAGCCGGGAGAGCCGAAAAAGTTCAAATTCAGGCAGTTGCAGTACACAATGGCGGAAACGCTGTCTCCGAAAATTCAGGCACTTGCCGAGCATTTGGGTACTATATCGATTACTATTGCCGAAGGACCGAAAAGGGCACCGGCAAGAACAAGCACCGCTCGGAGACCAGGGGAAACAACTGCTGCGTATCAGCAGCGGATTCGCCTGGACTCTCAAAAAAGAGCCGCCGCCGCTCGAGCATCGACTACAACAAAGGGTGAGCCGGATCAGACCACTGTGTATCTTGATGCAGATGAAAGAACAAACCGCATTTTGATGATAGGTACTCAGGAACAACTTGATGAAGTCGAGGACTTAATAGATACTCTTGACGTTGCGCAGCAGGACCTGCGAACTTTGAAATTATACAAAATCAAGTACGTTGATGCCGAGGAGGCAAGAAGGAAACTGGAAGAGCTTCGTATAATTACGCCTATCCAAAGGTCAAATTATCCTTATTCTTCGAGACTTACGGGCGGTGTGAGACCCCCGACAACATCGACCAGGACGACGCCAACAACAACGAGGCTTCCAACAACAAGGTCTCAAATGGACAGAGAATTATCCGAGAGCATTGCCGGAGAACCGCAGGTGGTCGTAGTTGAGTCAACGAACTCGCTTTTAGTTAATGCGACCGCCGAGCAGCACACCCAGATAGGCAAGATAATCGCCTACGTGGACAGTGAGATGGAAGAGGAGGACATACCTTATAAGATTTATCCGCTGGAAAATCAATCGCCGGACCATTTGTTTTCGATTTTGGAGCCTCTTGTTCTGGAGACTGTTCTGGACAAAGAGGGCAAGATTGAAAGCGTTATAAGAAAGCAGGAAGAACAAATAACTATAGTTCCCGACCCGAACACTTTTTCACTGGTTGTCTATGCGAGCAAAAAGAACCAGGTATGGATAGGTGATCTGATAGAGAAATTAGACCAGAGAAGGCCTCAGGTCCTTATTGATGTAACCCTGGTCCAGATATCGAAGACCGACGCATTTAATTACGACCTTAATTTGATCCAGAGTTTTCCGGATTTGGTCGCCACGTCCGGCTTGACCAGTGCTATTATGCCGGGCGTTGCAGAAAGCTCCAGCTTAGTTTCGAAGCTTTTAAGCAGCGGCAGAGACCGCTTTGTAGATTTTCAGTCCAACGGCGGCAAGGGGACCGGATTTTATGGTGACAGACACATTAATGCTTTAATAACTGCTATGGAGGAGAAGGATTACGGCCGGGTCCTGGCGAAACCCAAAATTCTTGTTAACGACAATGAACCCGGAATTATCAGTTCAACAGATACCACTTATGTTACTAAAACAACCGGTGCTCTTGTTGAGGGTTCAGTGGGTGTCGTGCAAACGGGCGTCGATTATCAGGGATACGATGCCGGCATCACTCTTGAAATAGTCCCTCATATAAGCCGGGGCGACCTGCTTCGCCTTGATATTAGTTTGGTCAGGTCCGATTTTGGGACTATTACCGGAGAAAGGCCGCCGGATACTACCAGCAACGAAATTAATACGACAGTTACCGTCCCCGACGGCAGCACTATAATCTTAGGTGGCCTATTGAAACTTAATCAGAGTAAGGGTGGAACAAAAGTTCCGATACTTGGCGATATTCCGCTTATTGGCGGGTTGTTCAGGAGTACGAGCAACAGCGACTTACAAAGACATATGTATGTTTTCGTTAAGGCGGAGATTATAAGACCCGATGATAAAGGGTTTGTGGGTGGTGATTTGCAGCGTATATCGGACAGAAACAGGAAAGCGTTCGAAGAAAGTGAAATAGAATTTCAGGACTATCGTAACTGGCCCGGCGTAAAGCCCAGAAAGATGACTCCGTTCAAAGTACTTGAAGTACAATAGCGATGAAAAACATACTTATACAGACTGCTAAGCGGACCGGTCTTGTTGACGCGGATCAATTGACCAAATTTCTCGAAGAGAACAGCGGCCCGGCTCGCCTTGATGAGGCCCTGCTGAACTGTCCATACTTTACGGAAGATGTTATTTTGAAGCTGTTTGCGGAATCTTTAGGCTGGGAATATATCCCTGAGATATCGGCCAAATCTGTTCCTCCGGAATTTGTGGAATCAGTTCCGGCTACGTATGCTCAGCACCATTTTCTTATAGGTATAAAGCCTCAGGCCGATAACGGTGAGCTGACGGTCGTTTTATCCAAGCCGCTGGATACAAACGCACTGGATAACGTTTCGAAGATGACGGGCCTGCCGGTGAAGGCGGCGGTATCGACCCGGGCGGCCATTACTTCGGTTATAGATATCGCATACGAGCAGAGGTCGACAGTCATCGAAGAGGTGGCCGAAGAGCTTGATTCGCAGAATCTCGACCAGCTCATGGATGAAGTTGCAGGTTCGGACGACTTGCTGGATGTGGTGAACAGGCCGCCTGTTATCAGGCTGGTTAATGATATTCTCTTTCGTGCTTTGCAGCTAAGAGCCAGTGACATTCACGTTCATCCTTATGAGGCAAAGATTCAGGTTCGCTATCGTGTTGACGGTATTTTGTATGACTCTCTGAGCTTGAATAAAAATGTTCTGCCTTTGATTATTTCCCGTATCAAGGTTATGGCGGGAATGGACATTGCGGAGCGCCGTCTTCCACAAGACGGCAGGTGCAGTGTTCGTCTCGGCCAGCGTGAGGTCGATTTGCGTATCAGCACCGTACCGACCAGCTACGGTGAGCGCAGTGTCATGCGACTGCTCGACAAGAGCACTGCCCTGTACGGATTGGACGAGCTGGGTCTTGGGGGGAGTGACCTGAAGAAATTTGATTCTTTGCTCAGCCGCTCTCACGGTGTGATTTTCGTAACCGGTCCGACCGGAAGCGGAAAAAGCACAACCCTCTACGCATGCCTTAACAGAATTAACTCGGCGGAGAAAAATGTTATAACCATAGAAGACCCGATAGAGTATCAACTCGGAGGCATCAGTCAGATTCAGGTTGCCAATAAGAAAGGGATGACTTTTGCGACCTCACTGCGTCACGTACTTCGTCAGGACCCGGATGTTATAATGGTCGGCGAGGTTCGTGACATTGAAACGGCCCGTATGGCGATACAATCTTCCCTTACCGGCCATTTGGTCTTCAGCACACTGCACACGAACGACTCGGCTGGTGCGGTGAGCCGGCTTTTGGATTTGGGGGTCGAGCCGTATCTTGTAAGCTCATCGCTGATTGCCATAATAGCTCAGCGATTAGTGCGAAAGGTCTGCCAGAACTGCAAAAAGATTTCGGAACCTTCACAGCATGAATTGAGAGAGCTTGGGCTCGAGTCCGATGCGGTCGCAAGCGGCACGGAATTTTTTGTTGGTGAAGGTTGTGAAAAATGTTTTCAGACCGGTTATCGCGGCCGGACCGGTATCTATGAAATGATGTTAATTAACGAAGAGGTGCGTAACTTGATATACAAGCGTGAAAGTGCCGGGACGATAAAGAAGTTTGCTCTTGACTCTGGTTTACAGACCCTGCGAATGGACGGAGCGAGGAAGGTTTTGGCCGGGATAACGACTATCTCCGAAGTTTTGAGAGTAACACAAGCCGACGTAATGTAACATTTTTAGTATTTTCTCTAAAAACATCGATAAAATAACCGATATTCAGTAGTAAGTTAAAATGCCCAGATACCATTATACAGCAATAGCAACAAGCGGCAAAAAAGTCAAAGGCTCGATAACCGCAGAAAGCCCTTATGCCGCACGAAAGCATCTCAGGGTGCGCAGTATTCACCCTTCTTCAATTACTCAGGTCAGCTCCAGGTCTGAAAGTAAGGCCGCATTGTTTTCAATTTTCGCCAAGAGCAGCAAGTCGCAGATAATCGACTTTACCAAGCAAATGGCCACGCTGATTAACTCAGGGATTAAACTGACTGAGGCCCTTTCGGTGATGACACTACAGGTGTCGGATGTGCGGTTTAAGAACGCAATTGTCGATATTCGCGACCGTGTTGTTACCGGTGAGTCATTTACAGATGCCCTGAATGATTACAGCGATTTTTTTGATGTCATATATGTAAGTATGGTTCGTGTAGGTGAAGTTACCGGCTCATTAGGTTTGAGCCTTGCGACTATTTCGGGCTTTATGGAAAAACGCCGGCGCGTCGAGTCGAAGGTAATGACGGCAATGGTATATCCGATAGTTTTGATTGTGTTTTGCCTCGCTGCGATTATAGTTCTGACGACCACTGTCATCCCTAAGATAGGTGAGCAGATTGCCAGGTCCGGTCAGGAGCTGCCCGGGATAACCAAGCTATTAATGGGGGTCGGTTATGTATTGACCAGTTGGTGGCTGTTGGTCGTTATAGGGGCGATTGTCGGAATTGTCTGGGGCCTTAGGCAGTTTTTGAAAACCAGCAGGGGCGCCTATATGCGTGACAAGTTTCTATTGTCTTTGCCGTTGTTCGGTCCTCTCATAAAACAGCGTGTTGTCGCGCGTTTTGCTTCAACACTATCGACGCTTCTAAGCTCGGGACTTGCAATGGCCGAGTCTCTTCGGGTTGTGGCCGAGGTTACGGGCAACAGCCTGATGAAAAAAGCTATTAAACAGGCCCGTGAACGGATTCTCGCAGGTGCAGATATTGCGACGCCGCTTCGGGACAGCGGAGTTATCGATCCTGCAATTGCTCACATGGTTGCTGTGGGCGAAAAAAGCGGGGAGCTGGAAATAATGCTTAAAAATATCAGTGACAATCTCGAGGCATCTACCGATATAGTTATTGAAAGACTGGGTGCTGCGGTTGAACCGGTTATTATAATTATTATGGCTGCAATAGTAGGCGTAATCGCTTATGCGACGATTTTGCCGATTTTGGAAGTTTCAGCAGGTAAATTGTAACGAAATCTTTCGGAGGTCAAAATGACAAGGAAAGAAAGAAAAAGACGCGTCAGATACGGTTTTACGATGATTGAGCTTATGGCGATGCTGATTATCATCGGCCTGCTTGCTACTTTAGTAGTTACGAAGGTGGCGAGTAAAATAGACCAGGCCCGTATTATAACCACTAAAGCTAATCTCAAGTCCCTTGCGGCGGCGGTCAATCAATTCAAGATGGACACGACTCGATTCCCGGCCGAAGATGAGGGCCTTTTGGCTCTTATTGAGCAGCCCAGTGACGTTGAAATCTGGGAGCCGGGCGGTTATCTGGAAACTACAGAACTGCCTTTAGATGGCTGGAACAACGAATTTATCTACGAGCTTTATCCGGAGAGCGGCAAGCAGTTTGCAATCAGGAGTATGGGTCCCGATGAAGAAGAGGGTACAGAGGATGACTTGCTCAGCACAGATGCATTCTAAAGTAGCGGATAGAAAAAAGAAACTATACGCCAAAAGTTATACGCTGAACGCTGATTCAGGTTTCACATTGACTGAATTGATGGTGGTGATTGTGGTGATTGCGTTGTTTGCGTTTATGGTGCAAATACACCTTTTCGGAATGCTCAGGAAGGCTACGTTCAGGGCACAGGTTCAGGAGCTTGTATCGACAATGCAGATGGCCGCCAGTGCCGCCGGCGAGAGCGACAGAAGATATGAAGTTATTATCGATATACCGGAGCAGGGATATATGCTTCGGGAGATTACTAATCCTGATCTTTCTCAGGTGCTCGAAGAGGAGATTATTATCGAGGATGTTTTCAGTGAGAATTGCCGGGTGGCTTATGTTATGTTCGACGATGGCGATACTACCAGCGAGGACAGAGCGAAGTTCCGAGCGGGTCATTCGGGCTGGGAATACGGCGGGAAAATCGTGGTGCTCGATGAAAATGAGCAGCCGTATTCGATTGTTGTCAATCGGTTAAATAGAATGATTACATTAGAACAGGGTGATGTAGGGCTTTTGGCGCCTAAAACCAAAGATGAAGTACTTTTCTAAAAAAATATTGAGCAAACCGGCTTTTACTCTGGTAGAGGTTATGACGGCCTTGTCTATACTTGCGCTTATCAGCTCAAGCGTATTGGTTGTGATAAATCGATGTGTGGTCTCAGGTGCGGATTCGGCACTGCGCATGCAGGCTTTTGAAGTTGCGCGTGAGAATATA